>CAMNHG010000144.1 GCA_946539105.1 uncultured Clostridia bacterium
AAAAATCTTGCTGCGCAATCCGCACACCTGAATTATGCGGTATTGCCTTAAATTCACGTTTGCAAAAACAGCTTTTGATTATATTCAAAAGGAAATTCCCAAAATTGATATACCGTCCTATAAAAAACGAGCGCTGAGCAAGCAAAGAGCTATAGAGCTTGGGTTTGTAAAAAGTCCAAACGCAAAATAGTAATGTCAAAATTTGGTCTTGACAAAAAGGAATACAATCGTTATAATGTCAGTAAGGTCGGGCTAACTGCCCGCCTTTGCATTTTGTAATATAGTTAGCAAGGGCTAACTATATGCTGCGAGGTCATTGTATGGGCGTTAATCAAAAAGTAGAAGATTATATGAAAACTATATACCGCCTGCGCGAGGAAGGCGTTGTGCGCGGAGCGTACATCGCGCGTGAGCTGGGGGTAACAAAGCCGACGGTTTCGGTTTCGCTTAAAGAGATGGAGGATGCAGGCTACCTTACAATCCAGTCAGACCGAACCGTAATATTAACGCAAAAGGGTGAGGAAATAGCAAGCCGTATCGTCGAGCGAAATAAGATAATCTTTGAACTGCTTACATATTTGGGCGTGAACCGCGAAACCGCTTATGACGACGCCTGCAACATTGAGCACGGAATCAGCGACGAATCCTTGAACGCGCTTATAAAGCTTCGCGATTATCTCACTTTCATCCGCAAAACTCCTTTTGGAAAAACGGAGGAGTCTTTTTAATACAATAAAGTTAGCTCAGACTAACTGTTATGGAGGAAGATATATGAAACTCAAACGTTTAATTCCCGAAATTATTTTGTTTATTTTCAGCCTTTTGATTTGCATAGGCTCGTTTACATTTTTCTCAGCCTGTCAGGTACACGACGACACGATTATGGCTTGTCACTGGGCTCAAAACGCCGTGACGGCACTCGGAGCGCTGTTGTCGGTAATATCGCTTGCCGCTATTGTCATACCCGACAGAAAAATTAAGGCAGGACTTGAACTTTCGGCAACGCTTACGGCGGTTTTGACGGCGCTAATTCCCGGAATTGTAATCAACGTATGTATGATGAATTCAATGCGCTGCGTAAGCACATTCCGTCCGTTTACAATTTTGTTCGCGTCATTAGCGGCGGTTGCCGCTTTGCTTAGCGCGGTTCTCAATCTAAAAAGAAAAGAGAAGTAATATGAAGTCAATCAACGGATTATCCTTTAGAAATATAATCAAAAAACCCGTCAGAAGCGCTGCGCTGATAATCATCGCGGCGTTTCTCGCGTTTTCGGCGTTTGGAGGCTCTGTAATGGTTATGAGCCTGTCGGGAGGGCTCAACAGCCTTTCGGCACGCCTCGGCGCGGATATTGTAGTTGTGCCGTACTCTGCGACCTCAAAGGTCAGCTATGATTCAATAATCATCCAAGGTCAGCCCGGGCAGTTCTATATGGACTCAAAATATTACGACGAAATCAAGGAAGAAATCAGCGGAATCGAAAAGATAACCGCTCAGTTTTACCTCGCTTCGGCAAAGGCTTCCTGCTGTTCGTCGAGGCTGCAAATTATCGGCTTTGATCCCGAAACGGATTTTTCGGTTCAACCGTGGATAGAAAAAAGCTATTCCGATAAGCTCGGACTTTACGACACCGTGGTCGGAAGCGACGTAACCCCCAACACCGATATGACGATAGAAATATACGGAAAAACCTTAAAGGTTCAGTCGGTTCTCGACAAAACAGGAACTGAGCTTGACCACGCGATTTACGTAAACACCGAAACTATGAAGGAGCTTATTAAGGCTCACAACGAGAAAAATCCCAACCAGGAGCGCGAGGTTAACCCCGATAACGTTGTCTCCTCGGTGCTGATTAAGGTAAGCAGCGGCTATGATATTGACAGTGTGGTAGGGGATATTAATCTGCACGTCCGTCAGGTCAAGGCGATTCGCACACAAAATATGATTTCCGACGTAGCCGACAGTCTTTCGGGCGTATCGGGAATGATAAGCGCGTTGATGATTGCGGTGTGGGCGTTGTCGGTCATCATAATGGCGATAGCCTTCACAATGATTATGAACGAGCGCAAAAAGGAATTTGCTGTTTTGCGCGTGCTCGGAGCTTCAAGAGCGCGGCTTGCAGGCTTTGTGTTTAAGGAAAACGCTATACTAACGCTGACAGGCGGAGTGATTGGCGTACTGATTACCGTAATAATTATCCTGCTGTTTTCACCGCTTATTAAGCAGAGTATCGGACTGCCGTTTTTGCTGCCGAACGCAGTTACACTGTGCGTAGCAGGGCTTATTACCGTTATCGTAACGGTCGCGGCAGGCGCGTTGACAGCGGCAATCTCGGCATTCAAAATCAGCAAGCTTGACACAGGCTTGATACTGAGAGGTGATAACTGATGAAGCTTAAGGCGGAAAAAATCTGTAAAAAATTCAACAGAAAAACAAGCGGCGCAAGCTACTTTTACGCAGTAAACGAGACGGATTTTGAATTGGCAGAAAGCTCTCTGACCGCAGTATACGGCAGGTCGGGAGGGGGTAAGACCACTTTCCTCAATATGCTCGGCGGACTGCTTGAGCCGTCAGGCGGAAGATTGATAATCGACGGTAAGGATATTTACTCAATGCCTGACAGGGAGCTGTCGGAATTCAGAAATAAAAATATAGGAATTATTCCGCAAGGAAGTACGGCGTTGCCCACCCTTACCGTGCTCGAAAACGTGCTTTTGCCAAGGCTTATGTACGGCAAAAGCGATGAATCAGCGCGGAAATATGCTATGGAACTGCTCGAAAAGGTCGGAATTGCCGGGCTGAGTCAAGCTATGCCCAACGAGTTGTCGGGCGGAGAGCTCAGAAGAATGGCGATTGCCAGAGCGCTTATGAATAAGCCCTCGGTCTTGCTCGCAGATGAACCCACAGGCGACCTCGACGACGAAAACACCGCTCTTGTGCTCTCGCTTTTGAGGGACACCGCAAAGGAAGGAACCTCGGTACTTATTGTCACCCACGAGGGCGAGGCGGAAAACTATGCGGATATTGTTCTTAAAATGGACTCGGGAATCCTCAAAAATAAAGAATAAACAGAGTCTTTTTCTCCGTGAAGGTGACAATTATTGTTCGCCGCCGCGGAGAAAATTATTTTTAAAAACCTTTAAAAACCGCTTGACAAAGGCGTTTTCTTGTGATATATTATCTATCGGAAATTTTCCTTTATTTTTTGCCAAGCGGTTAGCGTATGATAACCGAAAGTAAAATCACTTAACTAAAAAGCGCAAGAAAATATCAAAGTCGGTGTAAAACGGCTTTGTTTTTAACTAAATTAGTTAGCTTTGCCTAACTAACGAAAATTTGGAGGTGTTATGTGTGGCGGCGAAAGCTAAATCACACAAAAAACTTTTTGCGGTGCTGTTTTTGGCGCTCGTTGTATTTACCGCCGTTTTTCCGCTTCAGGCGTTCGCGGCGGCTGAGACCGAGCACTACGCCACTTGGAAGGAAGCACAGCCTGCTTACTTCCCCGACAGCGATAAAACAAATATGAACGAGGTGGCGTACGCTATTGAAAAGGTCGTTGCCGCAGGCAGACAGAACCTTGCAGACGGCAACACCGACGCCGCTTATAAATGCGCTCAGGATGCGTATTACGGATATTACGAGGTGTGCGGCTTTGAACGCCAGACAATGGCGAGAATTTCGGGCTCACGCAAAAATGAGGTAGAGTTCTACTACCGCGATTTACGCCAGGCGGCAAAGTCGAATTCGGTTGAGGATTACGACAAGGCGGCTAAGGGCTTGATGACCGACCTCTACACCGACGCTCCGCTTTTAAGCGACATCAGCGAGGCGTTCGTTAAAAAATACACTGAGGACAAGGAGTTCGCCGAAAACTACACAAGCATAACAGGCGTTAAGCTCGCCGACGATAAGGTAACAAGCGGCAAGGGCGGCGCAGGCAGTGCAGGCGCGGTATTTGCCCAGGCGTTCGTAATCCTGCTCAGAGAGGGAATAGAGGCTATTCTCGTAATCGGCGGTAT
>CAMNHG010000145.1 GCA_946539105.1 uncultured Clostridia bacterium
TCTCAGAGCTTTTATTTGCGCTGTTTCCGCCGAAAATAAACGCAACAGCTAAGACTACGACAGCGATAACTGCCGCGATTAAAGCAATTTTGTATTTTTTAATAAAGTTAATCATATTCCGAGTCCGACAAGGTATCTTTGCAGGCTTGTGACGTCGCCGATAGTGATAAAGCCGTCAATGTTAATATCTGAGTTTTTAGCCTGAGTATCGTTAAACTCAGCCATAAGAGCAACATATTTCTGGATAAGCAGAGCGTCGTTGATGTCTATTTTATAATCTCCGTTCACATCATAAAACGCGTCAGCCATACTGTAAAGCGAGGTTTTGTTCTCTGTTAAGCGTACAAAATCGGCAAGCGCGTAAAAACACTGCTCGGTAGCCATCCGGTTGTACTCGCCGTTGATAACGTGCTTAAAGCCGTTTTCGCACTCATAATCAAAAATGCGGTCGATAATCGTTTTATCCTCTTTAATAAAGCGAGAATCGGTCTCGGGATTGATTTTCAGAGCACAAAGCGCGGTTAATATCTGAGCGAATGACTCGGGAGAATTAACGCTTTCAAGGCTGTCAGCCATAATATCAAGCGCGGTGTCTACCGCCTGTTTAACGTCGTCATTTGTGTTGTAATAAGGTGCTAACGCGGTAACAGCCATAGCTGTATAGTCAATATACGGAGTGGTTGTGTTAAATCCCCAGCCGCCCTTTGCCGTCTGCTTTTCGATAAGATAATTAATCAGCTTTTGGCGTGTGGTCGGATTCTCGCAATCGACAGCAGGAACATCATAGCCATTCGAATCAAGCGCGATTAACGCCCACATAACGCCGTTTAAGCCCTGCTTTTTTACATAATCAAAGTCGCCGAGAGGCTCCAAAAGGTCGTATCCGCCGACATTTGCAGCGTCCTTACCGATAGAGCTTAAAGCCAGAATAACGCGTGAATTATCCGTTGACTTCGAGCGGTGAAGCTGAGCCGAGCTGTTGTTTTTAACAAACTCTACAGCATTGTTATAGTAGTTATCCGCATATTCGGGAGTGATATACCCTGACCTTGCAAGTCCGATAACCGCCCATTCTCCGCCGATTGAGCCGACAGACGTGGGCTGTGATAGCAGCTTTTCGGCTGTATTTTCGAGCTTGGTTTCAATATTGTTAAGAGCAGTTTTATGAATCTTTATCTCATAAACCGTCTCGTTAGAGGTAGTCTCCATTGTCGGCCAGTTCTCATTGCCGATTCCGATAAAGAGCGTGTCGCCGTTTTTAACGTCGATTACATCGTTCTTGTTAAGCTCCGCGCCGTTTACCTCGGGCTTATACTCGTTTTTATAAACGCGAACCTGATAGTTTTTGTTGATTGCTTCGGGGGTTATTTTTACGCCCTCGTCATTGTCAACCGTAAGCGTGTATGAGGTTTTTGCAGCTTCAAATTCGCTGTCAAAAGCTCCGTTTGAAACACTTAGCTTGCTTAAATGAGTGTCGGTATTTCCCCAAACACTGCCGATGTCCGAGCCCCAGTAAAGGGAGTACATCACAACAATCTCGTCGCCGTTTTTAATGCCGTTGTTCTCAACAGTATAAGCGGTTGAGGCTTCGCTTGTGAACCAGTCGTTTAGCGTCATCATCCATCCGCCCGAGCCGTTTGCGGCGTATTCGCTGAGACCGTTGATGGTACTCAAATAACCCCAGTCGTTCATAGTATAGGCGCAGCTGTTGTTATTAAGCGCGTCCTCAACAACCGACTGCATTGACGAGTCTTGACTTAGCGTTACGTAATCGTCAAGCATAACGCCGTCCCAAGCCGCGCCGTCGGATACCGAGAAGGTGTCGTTTCTGACAATTACCCTTACCTTCTTTACGTCAGCGGCGTTTGCGGTGAACGCAAAGCTCATTACAGAGATTACGCATAAAACCGCGAGAATTACCGATACGGATTTTTTCAGTGTGTTCATAATTACCTCCTATTTAAAAGCAAAAATGCCTTTCTAATACAACATAGAAAAGCACAGCATTATAAACCCCCTACGAAATCATACATAGGAGATTTTGGCGGCCGCGCTTCTTCTTATCCAAGAATGCTGGTCCAAGCCTATGCGGCAGCGATCTGACTTATGGCAGTGCCAAATACAGTAATGAAAGTTGCTGCGGATTCTCACCGCATTCTCTATTACATTCCACGAAAAACCGAGGAAAAACGCATAAGCTGTAAATATTTGGTTTATAAAGATTATATCACGTTAAGACCTCTCCGTCAATTAAAATCACAAATGTTTTAGGCGGTCATAATATGTAACGGTGATAATATGAAAATCTGCTCCTTAAACAAGCTAAAGCCGGGCAGAACGGCAAAGGTAGCGCGTGTAGAGTGTAACGACAAACTAAAAAGCAGGCTGAGCGATTTGGGACTTTACGAGGGCAATGTGGTTTGCCCGGTGCTGAAAAGTCCGCTCGGAGAGACCATAGCATATCGAATTAACGGCGCGACAATCGCGCTAAGAAATTCAGACTGCGAAAAAATAACCGTTATTTACGGTGATTAAGCGATGAATAACAATGTTAAAGCTGATTATACCGTCGCGCTTGCAGGGAATCCGAACGTTGGCAAAAGCACTATTTTCAACGCGCTGACCGGGCTTAACCGCCACACAGGCAACTGGACCGGTAAAACCGTTGATTGCGGAAGCGGCTATGCTAAAATAAAGGATAAGCGGTTTGAGATAACCGACCTGCCGGGCACGTATTCGCTGAACTCCTACTCCGAGGAAGAAAGACTTGCAAAAAAATACCTCGAAGGCGAAATTGCCGACTGTGTGGTTATTACGCTTGACTCAAACAGAATTGAGCGTAACTTGCGCTTCGCGCTGGAGGCATTGTCGCTTCAATGCAGAGCGGTAATCTGCCTGAACCTTAGCGACGAAGCCGATAAAAACGGCGTATATATTGACGAAAAAAAGCTGTCAACGGAGCTTGGCGCGCCGGTTATTAAGACCAGCGCGGTTAAAAAGCAGAGCCTAAAGCGGCTTAAGAGCGTAATTTATAACATTTGTACTGCCGAAACAAAAATTCATAATAACGTCAGCTTTCCCCCGGACGCTAAACTGTTGCATATGCTGAGCCGTCAGATTTGCGAAAAATGCGTAGTAAAAAACGGTAAAGGTGCTGTTGACAGACGAACGGAAAAGCTCGATAAAATACTGACGTCGAAGAAAACCGGAATACCGGTAATGCTGATTTTATTCGCGCTGTTATTTTGGATAACGGCAATCGGCGCGAATTACCCAAGCGAGCTTTTAGGCTCATTATTTGATTATATAAAGCAATTTTTATATAAATTTTTTGACTTTATCAACGCTCCTCTATTCCTCAAAGGAATTATAGTGGACGGTATTTACACAACGCTATCGTGGGTAGTGTCGGTTATGCTGCCGCCTATGGCTGTTTTCTTTCCGTTGTTTTCGCTGATTGAGGACTCAGGCTACTTGCCGAGGATTGCCTTTAATCTTGATAAATTCTTCTGTAAGAACGGCGCGCACGGCAAGCAGAGCCTTACAATGGCAATGGGTATCGGCTGCAATGCCTGCGGAGTTACCGGCTGCAGGATAATTGAGAGCCCGAAGGAGAGGTTAATCGCCGTGCTCACAAATAACTTTATGCCCTGCAACGGCAGATTTCCTATATTAATAGCTGTAATCACTATCTTTTTTACAGGCTCTTTGCCCGGGCTTTGGAGCTCGGCTGAGACGGCTTTAATACTCGTTTTTATTATTATCCTCTGCTGTGCGGTGACTTTGGCGGTGTCAAAAATCCTCTCAAAAACACTTAAACAGAAAAGCTCCTCAGGCTTTATTTTAGAGCTTCCCCCCTACCGCAAGCCGCAGTTTTGCAAAACGCTTGTGCGCTCAATTCTTGACAGAACGGTATTTGTACTCGGCAGAGCGGTTTTGGTAGCCGCGCCTGCAGGAGCTGTAATTTGGCTGTTCGCAAATATTTACGTAGGC
>CAMNHG010000146.1 GCA_946539105.1 uncultured Clostridia bacterium
ACCGTCGGCGCGTTCTACACCGAGTACGACGGCAAAAAGATTATGATTATCCATAACTTTGACAAGACGGAAACCAAATCCCTGACCATCACCGACGATATGATTGCCAAGGCAACCCTTGCGGCAGACCTCGTCGGCGTTGAAAAGGAAAAGGTGACCTTCAACGGCGGCAAATTAAGCCTTCCGCCACACTCCTCGGTAGTAATCAGATCTGCGGAATAAATTAAAATAATGATTTTTTAGTCTCCTCTGAGCTTGCTTCAGAGGAGACTTTTCCTTTACGCCTTTTAAAGCCTCCCCCGTCACTTGTTACGGGAAATTCCCCTGTCAGGGGAAATGGGCGAAGCCCAAAAGGGTTGCCGTTTTCGCCAGAAAAAGGTGCCGCCCTAAGGCGGCGGAGGGGGCAGATGTTTCCGATTTTACCAACCTATCCTTAACACCGTAGGGGCGTTCTTAGCACAACGGCAACCCTTTTGTCGCTTTGCGACATTTCCCCTAACAGGGGAATCACCCGTGTGTCCGCCCGCAGGACAGGAACACAACATATAATTTCAAAATGATTTTTGTGTGGTGAATTTAACGTCCGTTTATCGCGATTAAATCGGATTGTGTGATTAACACGGTTCACGTTCCCCGGGCGGACACGCGGGTCCGCCCGCAGGACAGGAACACAACATATAATTTCAAAATGATTTTTGTGTGGTGAATTTAACGTCCGTTTATCGCGATTAAAACGGATTGTGTGATTAACACGGTTCACGTTCCCCGGGCGGACACGTGGGTCCGCCCCTACAATTAAAAACAAACATTTCAATCCAATTAAAAGCCTCTCAAAAAACGCATAAAATAGTCAAACGGAAATAACTAACCATTGAAAATTTTATTAAACGGTGCTAAAATAGTAAATTAGATATGTATAATTCTAATAAGGAACTAAAAATTCAATTTTTAGACTTATAATTAATTGATTATAGTTAAAATGGGTAGTTTGCGCAAGGGGAAAAGGCGCAACTTCGGCGGAGCTTTTCTGCCGTGAAAAATACGCCCTTAACCGGAGGAATTAGTTTGAGATTGGGACTTGATATCGGCTCAACCACAATCAAGTGCGTTGTGCTCGATGACGACAACAAGCTGATTTACAGCACATATGAAAGACATTTTTCTCAGATTACCGATAAAATCGCGGAGATTCTTGACCGCGTAAGGGGAGAGATTGACGGAGTGGAAAACGCGCTTGTCGCGCTTTCGGGCTCTGCCGGAATGGGCGTTGCCGCCGACTGCGGAATCCAGTTCGTGCAGGAGGTTTTTGCCACCAGAGTTGCCGCCAATACCTTTATTCCCGGCACAGACGTTGTAATCGAGCTGGGCGGCGAGGACGCGAAGATTCTGTTCCTCACAAACGGCCTTGAGGTTAGAATGAACGGCACCTGCGCCGGCGGTACGGGAGCGTTTATCGACCAGATGGCGACTCTGCTCAACGTTCCGCTCGAGGAGCTTGACGAGCTGGCAAAGGGCTACGAAAAGACATACACAATCGCATCGCGCTGCGGCGTGTTCGCGAAAACCGATATTCAGCCACTGCTCAATCAGGGCGCGAGAAAAAGCGACATCGCCGAGAGTATCTTCCGCGCGGTTGTCAGCCAGACGGTTGCCGGACTTGCGCAGGGCAGAGAGATTGAGGGCAAAATCGTCTACCTCGGCGGACCGCTCACCTTTATGAGCGAGCTTCGTAACTGCTTTGACAAAACCCTAAATACCAAGGGAATCTGCCCCGATAATTCGCTTTATTACGTTGCCTGCGGCGCGGCTCTCTGCGCAGAGGAAACGATTGACTTTGACAAGGTTATCGCAGACGTCAAGGACTACCGCGGTTCGGGTAACTTCGCGTTTAATCCGCCGCTTTTCGAGACCGAGGCGGACTACAAGGAGTTCTGTGCCCGTCACAACAAGGCGACGGTTCAGCAGAAGGATTTGAAAAGCTACAAGGGCAAGGCGTTTATCGGCCTTGACGCAGGCTCAACCACCGTTAAGGGCGTTGTTCTTAACGACGGCGGCGAGCTGCTCTACTCAAAATACCTTCCCTCAAAGGGAAATCCCGTCGAGATTATCAAGGCTTTCCTCGAGGAAATCTACGCGATAAATCCCGAAATTAATATAGTATCCTCGGCTGTAACCGGCTACGGCGAGGACATCATCAAAAACGCCTTTAACGTGGACTACGGCATTGTCGAGACTATCGCTCACTTCACCGCCGCAAAGTACTTTATGCCCGACGTTGAGTTTATCATCGACATCGGCGGACAGGACATCAAGTGCTTCAAAATCCACAACGGCGCAATCGACAACATCTTCCTCAACGAGGCGTGCTCCTCGGGCTGCGGCAGCTTTTTGCAGACCTTTGCGAACGCGTTGGGGTATAATATAGAAGAATTTTCAAAGCTCGGTCTGTTCGCCAAGCGTCCTGTTGACCTCGGCTCGCGCTGCACGGTGTTTATGAACTCCAGCGTTAAGCAGGCTCAAAAGGACGGCGCGACGATTGAGGATATCTCGGCAGGACTGTCGCTGAGCGTTGTTAAGAACGCGCTCTATAAGGTTATCCGCGCGTCAAGCCCCGACGAGCTCGGCAAGAGGATTGTTGTTCAGGGCGGAACGTTTTTGAACGACGCGGTTCTGCGCGCGTTTGAGCTTGAAATGGGCGTTGAGGTTGTCCGCCCGAATATCGCAGGACTTATGGGTGCCTACGGCGCGGCACTGTACTCGATTAAAAAGTCAAAGAGCGAGGGCAAGAGCACTATTCTCGGCAGCGATGAGCTAAAGAGCTTTATCCACGAGATTAAGGTGACTAACTGCGGCCTGTGCAACAACAACTGCCGACTGACAATCAACTCCTTCGGCAAGGGCAGAAAATTCATCGCAGGCAACCGCTGCGAACGCCCGGTGACCAAAAAGGCTCCGTCGAACGAGCTGAATATGTACGATTATAAGCTAAAGCTGCTGGGTGAGTATCAGCCCGTTGAGGGGCTCAGGGGCAAGCTCGGAATCCCGATGGGACTTAATATGTTCGAGCTCTATCCGTTCTGGTACCGCTTCTTCACCGAGCTTAAATTCGAGGTTTTCCACTCGCCGTACTCAAACCGCAAGCTGTATCAGCGCGGTCAGCAGACAATCCCGAGCGACACCGTCTGCTTCCCTGCAAAGCTGATGCACGGCCATGTGCAGACCTTGATTGACGAGGGCGCGGAGACAATCTTCTACCCCTGTCTTTCCTACAACTTCGACGAAAATCTCGGCGATAACCACTACAACTGCCCGGTTGTCGCGTACTATCCCGAGGTTATCAAAAATAATATGAAGGATATCAAAAAGGTCAACTTCATCAAGGAGTACTTCGGTATCCACCGTCCCAAGGACTTCCCGACAAAGGCGTTTGAGCGGCTTTCGTTCTACTTCCCCGACCTCACATTAAACGAGGTTAGGGTAGCCGCCAAGAAGGCTTACGCCGAGCAGGAGCTGTTCAGGGATAAAATCCAGAAAAAGGGTGACGAGATTATTGCCGAGGCTGAAAAGCAGGGCAAGAAAATCTTTGTGCTCGCAGGCAGACCTTACCACATTGACCCCGAGATTAACCACGGAATCGACAAGCTGATTGCCGGCTTTGACGTCGCGATTATCAGCGAGGACGTTGTGTCGTCAAAGGTTCAGCGTTTTGCTACCCACGTGCTCAACCAGTGGACGTACCATTCGCGCCTTTACGCGGCGGCGAAGTATGTTTCGACACGCAGCGATATGGAGCTGGTTCAGCTCGTGTCGTTCGGCTGCGGCGTTGACGCGATTACAACCGACGAGGTCAGGGAAATTCTCGAGTCGAAAAACAAGATTTACACCCAGATTAAGATAGACGAAATTACAAATCTCGGCGCGGTGAAGAT
>CAMNHG010000147.1 GCA_946539105.1 uncultured Clostridia bacterium
CTATATCATATTTTTTAATTCATAAAGTAAGTTCATCGCCTCAATCGGGGTTAAGGTGTTGAGGTCAACATTTTTTATTTTATCAATAACCGGACTTTGCACAACTCCCAAGAGAGAAAGCTGTGCTTCTTCATCCGGATTTGACTTTTTAACAACGGTCTCTGCCCTGCCGCTTTCGAGCTCGGCTAAAATTTCCTTTGCCCTGCCGATAATGGTATTCGGAACGCCTGCGAGCTTTGCTACTTCTATTCCGTAGCTGTCGTCAGCTCCGCCGGGAACAATCCTTCTGAGGAAGGTGATATCGTCACCGCGCTTTTTAACGGCTATGTTGTAGTTTTTAACTCCGTCGAGCAAATCCTCCATAACCGTAAGCTCGTGATAGTGAGTTGCGAACAAGGTCTTAGCTCCGAGCTTTTTCTTGTCAGCGCAGTATTCAAGCACTGCTCTGGCTATGCTCATACCGTCAAAGGTCGAAGTACCTCTGCCGATTTCGTCAAGTATAAGCAGGCTTCTTGAAGTCGCGTTCTTTACGATATTGGCGACCTCGTTCATCTCCACCATAAAGGTTGACTGTCCCGAAGCCAAGTCGTCGGAAGCACCTACTCTTGTGAAGATACTGTCCACAATACCGATTTGAGCGGATGACGCAGGAACAAAGCTGCCGATTTGCGCCATTAAAACAATCAGCGCAATCTGGCGCATATAGGTGGACTTACCTGCCATATTCGGACCGGTGATAATTGCCACGTGGTCGGATTTGTTGTCGAGGTTAACGTCGTTCGGTACAAACGAAGCGTTCTTTAGCAAAAGCTCAACAACCGGATGGCGCGAATCCTTAATCTTAATCGCCGTTGACTGGGTAACGTCGGGGCGAACATAGCGGTTGTCGGAAGCGACATTCGCGAATGAATTAAGTACATCCAAAGTCGCAATCGCCTTTGATGTTCTCTGGATTCTCTCCAGACTGTCGGCAACCTTCAGCCTGATTTCTTCAAACAGCTTAAATTCAAGCGCTACCGAACGGTCCTTTGCGCCTAAAATTCTCGCCTCTACCTCTTTAAGGTCGGGGGTGATGTAACGCTCGCAGTTTGTAAGAGTCTGTTTGCGAATGTATGTATCAGGCACCATATTTTTATAGGAATTAGTAACCTCAATATAGTAGCCGAAAACTCTGTTATATCCAACCCTGAGCTTGGGAATTCCCGTAAGCTCCTTTTGCTCGGTTTCAATTTGGGCGAGGATATCCTTGGAGTTGTTCATATCGTTGTTGATAACGTCAAGGTCGGAATTATAACCCTGCTTAATCATTCCGCCCTCCCTGATTGTAAAGGGCGGCTGTTCAACGATCGCGCTGTCGATAAGCGAATGAATATCCTCGAGCAAATCAATGTTTTTATAAATCATCCTGAGGTGCGATGCCTTGCATTCGCTCAACAAGGATGAAATTTGCGGTAAATCTTTCACTGCCGAGCAGAGAGATCGCAAATCCCTGGCGTTAGCCGAGCCGTAGACAATCTTTGTCATAAGCCTGTCGATGTCGAAGATTCCCGATAAATTTTCGGTAAGCTCCAAACGCAAAACAGTATTGTTAACAAGCTCCTCAACCGCGCTCTGGCGGTTGTTGATTGTCGAAATATTCATCAGAGGATGTTCAAGCCACGAACGGATAAGACGTTTGCCCATCGCGGTCTTGGTCTTGTCGATTACCCAAAGAAGCGAGCCGCGCTTTTCCTTGCTGAGCATTGTTTGGGTAAGCTCCAAATTGCGCTGGGTGTTGTAATCGAGCTTCATAAACTGCGATTCTGAGTAGGTGTCAATCTGATTAATACGCTCCAAACCGTTCATTTGGGTTTCTTTCAGGTAATTAATCAGCGCGCCTACCGCACAGATTACATCGGGCTTGTCCTTGATTTTATCAAACTCGTTGCCGAAATGCTCGGAAGCGGTCTTTGAGCAAAGAGTAAAACCGAACTTTTCGTCCTCGAGCAGTTCAACACCGGCGGAGAGCTTTTGTTTAATAAAGCTCGGGAGCTGCTTTAGCTCAATAATCCTGCCGCCGAGCAAAATCTCCTTAGGAGAATAGCTCGAAAGCTGATTAACCAGCTTGTTATAGCTGTCCTTGCCGCTTATTTCGGTAGCGGTTAATTCTCCTGTGGAAACATCACAGAAGCATACACCGATTGTTTTATCGGAAGAATACAGACAGCAGATATAGTTATTCTTGCCCTCCTCGAGCATACTCTGCTCCATAACCGTGCCTGGAGTTATTACGCGAATAACGTCGCGCTTAACAAGTCCCTTTGCCGCTTTAGGATCCTCGGTCTGCTCGCATATTGCAACCTTATAACCGCGCGACACCAACTTTGCGATATAACCCTCGCAGCTGTGGAACGGAACTCCGCACATAGGAGCGCGTTCCTCCTGACCGCAGTCCCTGCCTGTAAGTGTAAGCTCAAGCTCACGCGAAGCGGTTAAGGCGTCGTCGTAGAACATCTCGTAAAAATCACCGAGACGGTAAAACAAAATACAATCCTTGTTGGCTTCTTTAATTTCAAAATACTGCTTCATCATCGGGGATAACTGAGCCATATGCCTACACTCCTTTCAAAATTTTCAGAATTAATTATCAGCCGCAGCCGCCGCAGGTTGAGCAGCTGCCGGTGCAGCTCTCGTCATAATCGGCTGTCTCGGGGTCGCCGCCCTCCGCGCTCTGAGAGATAATAGCGTTAACGCGGTTGATTACCTTGTCGAACTCGCCCTTTGCTTCGTTGTAAGCTACCATATGCTCGTTAGACATAATCTTTGAGTAAACCTCGCGCATATCGGTGTTTAGCTTGTTGAGCTTGTCCTGGTCTCTGTCCTTTTTCTGGGCTTCCTCGTTGATAGAAAGTCTTACGATGTTAAACTGACCGATAAGGCTCTGAAGCTCTGTGTCGGCGTCAGCCTCGCTCTGAACCTTGTGCAGCTTAATGTAAGCCTCCTCCTGCTGAATTGCCTTTCCTAATTCTCTTGCAAGTGCTATTGTGTCCATAAATATACCTCCGTGTTTTATTCTTCAACAAGCTCGCCCTTTAATATCCAGTTTCGGGCACTTGTAATTTTGGCTTTTTGGAATGTGCCTATCAGCTCTTTATCACCGTTAAGCTCTACAATTATATTGCCGCTTGTGCGGGCGTTTAATTCACCTGTTTTTTCTTTTACGCTCTCAATGAGTACCTTTTCGGTCTTGCCGACCATTGAGCTGCACCGCTTTGCGGCAATTTCTTCCTGGACATCAAGCAGTTCTTGGAACCACTTGGATTTTTCCTCGGCAGAAATCGGGTCGTCCATCTTCTCCGCAGGAGTACCTGCTCTCGGAGAAAATATAAAAGTGAACAGCGATGTAAACTCAACCTCGCGGATAAGTGAAAGAGTCTCCTTAAAATCCTCGTAGGTCTCGCCCGGAAAGCCGACGATAATATCGCTGGTGAGCGAAACATTCTCAATCTTTTCCTTGGCGTATGAGATTATATCAAGGTACTTTTTGCGGTCGTAGTGGCGATTCATCGCCTTTAATATTCTGTCCGAACCGCTTTGGAACGGCAGGTGAAGATGCTTTGAAATGTGCTTTGACTGAGCGATAGCGTCAATCAGCTCTTTTGAGCAGTCCTTCGGGTGAGAGGTCATAAACCTCAGCCAGTAGTCGCCGTCGATACTGTCAATCTCCGAAATAAGCTGAGCAAAACTGACCGGATTTTCAAGCGTTTTACCGTAGGAATTAACATTTTGACCGAGCAGGGTAATATCCTTGTAGCCGCTTTGAATCATATCGCGTGCTTCGGAAATTATAATATCCTTTTCACGGCTTCTTTCCCTGCCCCTTACATACGGAACAACGCAGTAGGTGCAGAAGTTGTTGCAG
>CAMNHG010000148.1 GCA_946539105.1 uncultured Clostridia bacterium
GTGCCGACCATCGGGAGGCAAAAACAGTGCAGTGCACTGTTTTTAGCGAGAGAGCTATACGAACTTAACCAATATACACGCCGCATAAAACGAGCTGAAGCTTTTCGAAAGCAAAGAATACCCGACAGGATGTTCCCTATTTTAGTATGGTGGAGATAACGGGGCTCGAAGGCGAGCGTGCCGACCATCGGGAGGCAAAAACAGTGCAGTGCACTGTTTTTAGCGAGAGAGCCATACGAACTTAACCAATATAACACGCCGCACTTTGGTGCGGCGTGTTTTGTATTTATTATTTAAACTGTATTCTGATTCCCGAAAAAAGTTTTTTATTTTGTAATATCAAACTCAACGTTACTTCCGAGCTTGATTTTTTCTTCGATACCGTCGGTTGAAAAATAGGAAATTTTGCGGATAATTCGGTTGTTCGGGCGGTAGAACATATTTTCAAGCATATAGTAAAACGCGCCGGGGGTGCGGAGTCCGCCCATGGAAACCGCGTCGATTCCCGTATCTGAGAGCAGCCAGTCCGCGAACATTACGCAGTTGGTGTTAACGCCGAAATAGCTCTTGAACGAGCCGTCGACCACCGTGTATATTTTCGCGCCTAGGAACTGCACCAAAAATTCACCTGCGTCGCCGTAACGTCTGCCGGGCTTGGGCACGGTGACCTCGGGATGTCTGATTTTAAGCTCCAGCGGTACGCAGTACTGCTTAAACATTTTGAGCTTTTCCTTAACCGAATCGAGCTGCTTTTCGGAGAAGCACGCGCCGTAGCTGATTACGTTATCTCCGCAGTTTTCGACGCAGTATTTATAGTAGGGCAGCTTCGGAATTTCGGCGTATGTACCCTGCGAGATAAAGCCTCCAAGCTTGTTTTTGCTCTTGTCGTAGGTGCCGTAGGAATACACGGTGTCGCCTATGGCGATGTCCATATGACCGAACTGGTTGCCCTTGGGATCGGTTAAGTGGAGATTGATTTCGAGATTAACGGTGTCGAAGTTGCTTGTTTCTTTGTCCTCAACATAGATTTTCTTTTCAAATTCTTTGTCGTCAATCTTTTTGTAAATATCAGTGACCATATTCTTAATCTTAAACGCCGTAATAAGGTTGGGTAATGAGATATGGGTACGGCGGCGCATACGGTCCTCTTCGAGCTCGGTGAGGGTGACCTCAGCGTAAAAATCACCGAAAATCGTTATCGCGTAGATTATCAGGTACAGAGAGATAAAATAGCGCAGTGCAAAAATGTGCTCGAGCGGAGAGAAGGTGAGCAGCAGACCTGTCACAATTAATACGAGCGCAAATATGCCGTTCATTATACCGCCTCTGTAGCCGTTCACGAAGCAGTTTACGCAAATTGCCGCACGCACAATACCTACCAGTATCGCGACTATGCCTATCAACACGCAAGGCGCGATTGTCAGAACCCAAAAATAGTACTGAAGTACAAGCAATACGGCGGCGACAAGCAAAAATACCACCAGTCCTATAATTCCCTGCAAATACTTTTTTATCTGGAAACGCTGAATCATAAACGATATTCCGCCCAAAATCAGGCTGACGGAAATAATCAGTACCAGTAAATATTCAAGGGTTTCATCCGGAACAAAGAGAAGTCCGATGCCCAGCAGTGTTACGCCGAGCGCGACTAAAAATGTGACAATCGGTTTTCTCTGTTTTATTTTTTTTCTAGCCATTTGTTTATCCTCCCTTAAAATTCATTAAACGCTATTCTTTTGAAAAAATCTTCAATGCCTTTGAGAAGTAGAAAAGGAACAGTACGCTTTCACCGATACTCAAAGCGCTGTCGATTACTTCAAATATCGACGCCTCAACGCTTGACGAGTTGTCGGTGAGTATCAAAATCAAAATGCTCACGCAGGTTCTTATAACAAAAATCGTGACGATAATCGCGTAAATTGCAGCGCCGGTTTTGTCCATTTCGGGATGACCGAGCTGTTTGCTCAGGCTTCGTATTCCCTCGAGAATGTAAATCTGGGACAGCATAATCGTCAGAATAACCAGCAGCTCGCCAATACTGTAAACCTCTTTGTTAAACACAAACACCACGCTGACCACTGCCAAAATCAAAGTGATAATGATTGAGTAGAATGCTATTTTGAAGTTCGCGTCGTCCTTGTTTGCCTTGCGCAGACCGATTATATAGAAAATATAACCGAGAATTCTCACCGCCAAAAACAACAGCGTAATACCGTACAAGGCTAATCCGGCAGGGGAAATTGCGTTGTCTATGGTGATGTTCATATTGAAAACTGACGCGGTTAGGATTGTTACCAAAATCGTAAAAATCTCGCCTGTAAGCATAAATATCTGCGCCGCCATCAGCTTTTTTATACTGTAATATGTGTTCGGATAGGTCATATAACTGCTCCTTAACGTGATTTTAAATTAATTCAACTATAAGTTTAAAGGATAACAGGGCATTTGTCAATGCAATTATTACATAAATTTCTGTTATGTACTTGATTTTATAGTGTATTTTGGTATAATATAAATTGAATATCTACGAATTGTGACGGAGGAGCTTGTGAATATAGTTAGCCGCGTACAACAAAAAATAAAATCATTTGATTTCAGCTGGATGATCCCCACAGGCTTCGGAATATCCTGCGCGCTGTTGACTGCAGGCATTGTAATGCTTATGCTCAGGGGCTTCGGCAATATGGAAAACGGCTGGATTTTCAGCATCGGCGCCGACCTGTTTTGCCTGGCAATCAGCGTTATGCTGTCGTTTAGCTGTGTGCTCAACTACAAAAGCCGAAACGAGCATACGCGCGTGTTCGTTATTTTGCTGACTGTCAGCGCGTTTTCGCTGTTTCTTGACGAAACCACGTGGCTTTTTCAGGGAATAGCGCCGCTCAGAGGTATAAACCATGTCGTGTATGTCCTGCACTATGTAATCGGCGTAGTGCTTGTGTACCTTTTCTGGCAGTACATCCGCCGCGTTCTGAAAATGGAAAACAGCCTGATGGAAACCGCCGACGGTATTTTGAACTTGCTGCTTATTCCGTCGCTGCTCTTATGCGCGGTCAACTTTTTCTATCCGCTGTACTTTACGATTGACGAAAACGGCTTTTGCTCGCGCACCGACAAATGGTACATAAGCCAGGTTTACCTGTGCTTTGCGCTGCTGATTGTAATTTTGGAGCTTTTGATGTCGCAGGCTTCAAAGCGCGACAAAATGGTGGCGATTTCGTTTATCGCTATTCCGCTTGTCAACCAGCTTTTAACGAGCTTTACAACCTCAATTACCACACAATACGCCGCAATGCTTGTGGCGATTGTACTTATATACGGCGTGCTTTTCGCAGACAGAGAGAAGAAAATTTCCACCACCGAAACCGAGCTTGGAGTAGCCAAGCGGATACAGGCGGATATGCTTCCCAATGAATTCCCGTTTTTGCCTGAGAGAGGGGAGTTTGACCTCTACGCTTCAATGAACCCTGCCAAGGAGGTCGGCGGCGATTTCTACGACTTCTTTATGGTGGACGACGACCACCTCGCGCTTGTTATGGCGGACGTTGCGGGCAAGGGAATTCCCGCGGCGCTGTTTATGATGTCGTCAAAAATTTTAATCAAAAACCACACTATGTCAGGCGGCTCGCCCGGAGCTGTTCTGCGCACGGTGAATAATCAGATTTGCGAGAACAACCGCGAGGAAATGTTCGTAACGGTCTGGCTTGGAATATTGGACTTGCGCGACGGAAAGCTTGTAAGCGCCAACGCAGGTCACGAGTACCCGGTGCTCAAAACGCCCGACGGAGATTTTGAGCTTATCAAGGGCAAGCACAGCTTTGTTATCGGCGGAATGGAGGGAATGAAGTTCCGCGAGAGCGAGATGGTGCTT
>CAMNHG010000149.1 GCA_946539105.1 uncultured Clostridia bacterium
GCGTCGGGAGCCTGACCTCCCATCTGACCGCCCATGCCGCCTCTGCCGCCCATGCCGCCGCCCATCATCTGGGGCTGGGGAATTGAGTTGACCTCTTCGCCGTTGATAATGATTGTGCCGCCGTTGTAGGTTGCTGTGCCGTCGTAGTCGAAGGATGACATCTGGGCTGTGATGTCGATTGTGCCGCCGTTTACGGTGATATTGCCGTTGCAGTCAATCGCGTCGGTGTCGCCCTGTCCCATGACGATTGTGAGCTTTCCGCCGTTAATCTCGATGTTGGGAGTGCCGACAGACTTGCTCTTTTGTGATCCGTTAATGCCGTCGTCGGAAGCGGAAATTTCCATCGTGCCGTCGTTAATCTGGATTGAGGTAGCCTCTAAAGCCTCCGCCGCGGTGAGCTTGAATGTGCCGCCGTCAACCTGCAGATATGTTACTGCCTGAACCGCGTCGCTCTTGGCGTTGATTGTGAACGTGCCGCCGTGGATATAAACATATCCCTTGGTGTCGTCGTCGCTGTTCTCGCTGTGGAGTGCGTCCTTTGAGGAGTTGATGGTAAAGGTGCCGTCGTAGACCGCAATTGAGTCGTTAGCCTCGATGCTGTCGAGAGCTGATGTGATGTTATATGTTCCGCCTGTAACCTTAACGTCGTCCTTGCCGGTTACGCCGTTGCCCTGCGCCGAGTTGATTGTGAGTGTGGCTGTGCCGTTGAGTACGAGGTCATCCTTTGAAAAGATAACCGCGTCGGTGTTGGTGTCGCCGTCGGCTGTGAACGCGCCTGTTACCGAAAGGCTGCTGTCGGAGCTTGTTGTGACAAAGCACTTGTCGGCTGATACCACGTAGATTGCCGGAGTGCTGTCGTTTGTAATGCTTACGCCGTCGAGCACAAGCTGAACCTTTGCGGTGTCGTCAGCCTCAACCCTGATTGTGCAGTTTTTGGCTGTGCCCTTGATTACGTAAACGCCTTCCTCAGTGATTTTTAAGGTCTGACCGTCGGTAACCTCGAGGGTTTTTGCCGATGAAGTGTCGGCGGTCTGGGTAAGGTCGCGTTTTGTGAATAAATTTGTAGTGTCGATTATTCCCTTTTCATATCCCGAGAAGGTGACTTCTTCGCTGCCGGAGCTTGACGAACTGCCGGAGCTTGATGAATCTGCCGATACCGAAGAACCGGAAGTTACGCTTGACGAGTTTGTCCGGCTCTGACCGGCGTTGCCGGTGCATGCCGCGAAGGAAGAAATGATGAGTGCAGAAATAATAATTACCAAAGATTTTTTTAACATAACAGTAACCTCCTTTAAGTTTATGCGCTGATTATATGGCGGTAAACTTAAACGAACCTTAAAAATCTTAAAATTTTTAAAATTATTTCATTTTATTATATACTTTATCGACCGAGGCGAGAATGCTGTCGATTACCTCCGCACCGTCAAAAGTGCTGACGTAGCCCTGAATTGCCTGAGCCTTTGAGTAGAGCACCTTTGCTCCGCGGTAAACGAAAATTCGCGCCTCGCGCTTGCCGTTTTTAGCCTCCTGAATTGTATTCGCGCCTGCGGAGTTGCCGTCGAGGGCGACTACAACCGACGGTCTGCGCTTGAAAATTTCGTAGGCGAAGCTCTTGTAAAGTCCCATTCCCGTGGGCTCTATCGATACGCGGATACCAATGTTCGCGCGCTTCAGCCTTGAAGCCTCGGCAGGGGTGATTCTTGTCGGTACAATGGCGTAGATTTCAAACTTTCCGCCGGCGAGTTCGGCAAGCTCGCGCTCGTAAACCGTGAGGCGGTTGCCGATTACAAAGCATACCTTGTCCGGGTCGAGCCTTTCGGTGAGCAGCTTTACAAGCTGTTTAAGCTGAGGCTTTGTCCGCGTTGAACGGCTGCGGCTGTTAAAGCTGCCGCCGAGCAAAATAACCGGTACTTTATCCGCCGGAATCTCTCTGATTTGCTCTTTTAGGGTAGATTCGCTGTCCAGCTTTTGGGGCGATATAATTATTTCGCTCTCGTCGCGAGCGGTCTGCTCTATCCTTTTATTTAGGAAATTTTCTATATCTTCTCCGTTTAAAAGCGCGTTGAAGCTGACTGTTTTTTTATTAAAGACTTCAAGGCTTTTGGTGAGGACGCGGTTTTCGCTCTCGTGCATTTTCAGCATATCATCATAGCTTAAATCAAGGAGTCTTTCGAGTGCCAGCTGTTCGTCGATTGAGTCCGTGCCGTAAATTGCTCCGCCGTCGGTGCCCTGAACACAGCTTACCCCTCCTCTTAGGTACTGCTTCAGGGGGTGGTTCGCAAGGGCAGTCAGATTGTTTAGGCGGACGTTTGAGGTCAGCTGAAATTCGAGCACGGCGCGGCTATCGCGCAGATCCTCAATAAGCTGTTTTCCCTTGGGGGAGTTGAGGTTCGCTGTGTATAGTCCGTGGCCGATTCGAAGATACGGCATTTTTTGTCCTTCGGAAAGCGACTCCTTAACGCAGGCGAGGCTGTTTGCGACGTTGTCGCGAAGGCTGTCGTTTTCTCCTGCGTGGATTCTGATTACAAAGCCGTCGTTTTCAGCCGCGACGGATACGAGCTCGCGCAGCACGGGCTTTAGCTCGCGTATATCGTTTATCTCCTCGCCGATGATGTCGCTGCCTGCAACGTACGGATCGGGGGCGATTGCCCTGATTACCCTGAGCTGCCGCTGTGCGTCCTCAAAAAGCTGCGCCCTGTCCCTGACGATTGTGAGGGGGATTCGGCGGATTGAAGCGAGGAAGCGGATTATAACGCCCGTTTCGCGGGTGATCAGCGGCATTACACGGTGAACGTCCGCGAGCATTTTCGCGGCGGCTTCATGCTTGACAAGGGTTGTGTCCGAAATTTCGAGATATTTTACGCCGCGGCTTTTGCTGCTGCGAGCAATCCACAACAGCTTATTTTCAAACAGACTGAAACCGCGGTAGTTGGGGCTTTTGCCGTCGGCAATCATTCTGCCGACCGCCGAGGCTATGTCTGAATCGGGAATATTCCTGAACATTTTTAGCGGAATTTGATTTTCGGACGGCGTGCCCTTTGTGAACACATAGCGGTACAGATAGACCTTTTCAAGGTTTGTAAACACAGCCTGTCCGTCCTTCAGAATGGTCAGCGAGGCGCGGATTTTCGGGATATTGTACGCGGCGTTTTCGAGGTTATTCAAAATTAAATCCGCAAAGTTTATAAAGGTATTGTCGTCAATTTTGCGCGTGTGGTACTTGCCCTTCAGCGGACTGTCGGCGTACTTTTCCGCGACAATCTTCCTCTGTTCTGCTAGCATTTCTTTCTGGATGTCGGTACACCTGAGCTTTAGCTTTTTTATATAGTATAGCGGATATTTTATCTGGTGGTAAATTCCGAGGGCAATCAGCAAATCGGCGTCGAGGTTTGCGTTCATATGGGTGTGAAGGTCGGTTTGGAACTTGCATTCCCGGCGTATAAAGGTTTTTACAAGAGTTTTTTTGTGGTCAAGGCGGTAGTCCTTGGTCTGGCTCATCAGGGTTTTTGAAATTGCAGGGATATACGCCTTTCGCTCAATTTCGCCGTCGGGGTAGATGTTGGCTACCTTGGTGTCGGCTAGACGGAAAATATAAATTTCCCGGTTGCGCTCGTCAATATAGCAAGGCACTTCTCCCCTGATTACTTTAAGCCCGTCGTCACCTGTGCTGAGCTCTAAATCGCAGAGATTCGCGAGGTTTGTTATTAAATTTCCCTTGGCGTGGTTTGGAGTTCGCAGAACGTAAAAGAGTCCGCTTTGCTCCATACTCAGCTCAACTATGATATCCTTTTCCTTATCGAGATAAAATTTTCCGAAATACGCCATTTTCTCACCCTGTTTTTATT
>CAMNHG010000150.1 GCA_946539105.1 uncultured Clostridia bacterium
GGCGTTTGTCGGCTTTTCTGCCGAAAATCTTTTCAAAATCGTCGTCGGGAGTAATGACGGTGTAGCTTTTTCCCTTTTCGCGGACAAAGCGTTCCCCCATAATCTTATACAGCTCCTCGGCGGACTTGATGTCAAGCAGTCTTTCACCGTAGGGCGGATTGGTGATAACCGTAGCGTAGCCTTCGGGCTTAACAAAGTCCTTAATATCACGGACGGCAAAGGTTATTCTGTCCCCTACACCGGCGATTTCGGCGTTTTTCTTTGCGGTTTCGAGCGCGTCGGGGTCAATATCGAATCCCTCGGCGCGAAATTCGCAGTCACGGTTCACCTTTGAGCGCGCAAGCTCTCGCTCCGCTTCAAAAACACCGTCGGGAATACAGCTCCACTTTTCGCAGGCAAAATATCTGTTAATACCGGGAGCGATTTTGAGTGCCTTTTGAGCAGCTTCAATCAGAATCGTGCCGCTGCCGCACATAGGATCAATTACAAAGTGGTTAGGTCTTACAAACGCCAGCTCCGCCATTGCCGCCGCCAAGGTCTCCTTAATCGGCGCGTCGTTTGAATCGGCACGGTAGCCTCTTTTGTGAAGCCCCGCGCCTGAGGTGTCAAGCGTTATGCTGGCCTTATCCTTCAAAATCAAAAACTGAATTTGGTGAACAGGTCCCGTTTCCTCAAACCACGACAGCATATACCGCTTTGAAAGCCGTTCGGCAACCGCTTTTTTGATTATTTTTTGGCAGTCGGGAACGCTTTTGAGCTTTGAGCTCAGACAGCTTCCCTTTACGGGAAAGGCGTCGGACAATCCGATGAAGTTTTCCCATTCGATATTCTTTACGCCGTCGAAAAGCTCATCGAAGCTCTCAGCCTTAAATTCGGCGAGGAGAATTTGAATCCGCTCGGCGTAGCGCGAGTTAATATTTGCCCTCGCCAGAGTTGAAAAATCACCCTCAAAAAGAACTCTGCCGTTTTCGGCGCGGACGTTTTGTACTCCCAAAAACTTAAGCTCGTTGGCGCAAAAGCCCTCAAGCCCGAAAATACACGGTGCTGTAAATGTAAGGTTCATATAAAATCCTCTTATCGCAAAAACAGGGCGGACAGAAGTCCGCCCCTGATAATTTTATTTAATCGTTTGTAGGCTCAAGCAAGCCGTAGTTGCCGTCGGCGCGCTTATAAACAACGTTAACCTCCGAGGTGTCGGCATTGATGAACATATAAAAATCGTGGTTAACCATATTCATCTCAAGAATTGCCTCGTCAACGGTTACGGGCTTAACAAGCACCTGCTTTTTGCGCACAACATTGTACTCATCCTCCACGGGCTCTTCGTCCGCGGGAAGATCGGCGATGATCGTCTCTATATTGCCGGACTTAATACGCTTTTCGAGCTTGGTCTTATTCTTGCGAATCTGACGCTTGAGAATTTCAATATCGCGGTCAAGCGCGTCATTCATCTCGGGCATTGTGCTCTCGGCACGGTACACCATCGAATGGTCGCGAATTGTAATCTCAACAGTCTGGCGGTTCTTTTCAAGGGTGACAACAACATTTGCGGTAGCGTCCTCCGAAAAGAGCTTGTTGAATTTGGATAGCTTTTTTTCAACTCTTTCCTTGAAATTATCTCTGAGGTTAACTTTTCTTGCTGTGTAGGTGATTTTCATAAAAATTGCCTCCCTTATTAAGTTTTAAATCCAGCTTGCCGTAATACGGTAAGCGTTTATGCTTTGTTACGCGGTTATCTTCTGCCGTTGCCGTTTCCGCGGCGGCTGTAACCGCGGCTCTCTCCGCGCTTTAGGTCTGACATCTTGTCCTCGCTTGTCTTTTTAAAGCTGGACATCATATCCTCAAACGAGGTCGGAGCACTCTTGCGTGTACTCTGCCACTCAAAATCCCCCGGGGATTTTACGGGCGGAGCGGGCTTATAAGGCTGCCTGCCGGGACGTTCGCTTTTTTTGTAAGACGGTTTGGGTTTACTCTGCTGTTCCTTGGGCAGTGCCTGCTTTATCGACAGCTTAATCTTGCCGTTATCTATCGCGAGAACCTTCACCTTGACGGTCTGCCCCACCTGAACATAATCTGATATTTCGTTGATATACGTAGGCGCAACCTCCGAAATATGTACCATACCTGTTTTTGAATCGGGTAAATCGACAAACGCGCCGAACTTTGTAATTCCCGAAACCTTGCCTTCCAAAATCATTCCGACTTCAAGTGCCATATAGAATTTGTACCCCTTGATTTAACCTTTCTGCCCTATTGTTCGCCTGCGACGTTGATGAAAATTCTCTCGCCCTCGCCGACGTAGCCAAGATCCTCCTTGGCGATTTTCTCTATATAATCCGAACGCTGCTGACCGGTATAACCGCGCACCTTCTCCAGATACTGAGACTGAATTTCAACCACATTGATTTCCTGATTAATCTCACTTAGCACAGCCTTTTTTTTCGCAATTTCAACATTTTGGTTGATTATAGTTATAACTGCGTAAAACGCGAGACCGATTGCTGCCAGAATAAGCAGAATATACCTTTTCTTGCGCCTTTTTTTTACAGGCTTGACTTCCTTTGGACCGTCGGCGTTAAGAACAACCTTCGGCTCTTCAGTCAGATCCCAGGGATCTTTTTCTTTTACTTTTTTTGCCATATCGTGTCCTTTTTTTATTACTCAAATTTATACTCAACTTCGATTTTATAAACAATACTATTCTACCAACTATATTATACAATATTTGATTACCAATTTTCAATAGCTTTTTTGCAATTATTTTAATTTTTGTAAAAATTGCTATAATAATCCTTTTTACACACAATAATATCGGGTTAAGAATCCTCTGCATAATTCTGCCGACTGTCAGTCTGTATATAAAAAATCCCAATGCCGCCCCGAAAATTACATACAGCCTGATATATCCCTCCAAAAAACCGAGCGAAAAATAAAAAATACTCAGCGAGCAAAGAAGCATAAACGTAACATCAAGCGCGACTACCGCTCCCTTTTTAAGATTGAGCGTTTTTCGAAGCAGGGCAATTATTCCGTAAACAACACCCAACGCCGCGCCGAGCGGTATTGAATATAAAAAAGCCGCCGACTGGACGGCAAAGCTCAACTCCATACGCTTACCTGAACAGCTTTGACAGCTTTGATTTTGAGCCGTTGCCGATGTACTGCATAGCGTCTACCCTGCCCTCGATTGACAAATCGCCCGAATCAAGGTTTAGCTTGTCGATGTGCAGACCGCTGCCCTTTATAATCAGCGTGCCGTCGGTAGTTTTTACCGACACCGCGTCCTCATTAAAACCGTTGACGTCCTCGGCACCGGTTATTACCAGCTTTTTTCTGTTGTCGAGCATAAGCGTATGCGGTTTTGTTTTTGTAATTTCCGCCATAAATAAAACCTCCGTATATCTTTTAGGGATTACCTTTATAAAATATACGGAAGTGGGTGCTTAAATATTCAAAGCATACCGCATAATTCAGGCGTACACCTTGAATTGTGCGGTGTTGCCTTATTTTTCAGACGACAGCCTCGTACATTGTCGCGGCGTCCTCCTTGCGTACAACCTCCTTAACGGCGGTCACCCTTACCTTAACCGTGCGCGCACCGAGGGTAATCTCGATTACATCGCCCTCCTTAACATCGTAAGAAGCGCGCGCCTGCTTGCCGTTAACAACAACCTTGCCGGCGTCGCAGGCTTCGTTCGCGACGGTTCTGCGCTTGATTAAGCGCGAAACCTTTAAGTATTTGTCAAGTCTCATAAAAATTACCTTCAAAAAATATCGGCTGCCCCGAATGAGACAGCCGAAGATGTAAATTAAATTACTT
>CAMNHG010000151.1 GCA_946539105.1 uncultured Clostridia bacterium
GAGAACGCGCCTTTGCGTTGTCATATGTTAGCCTATCGGAAGATAGCGTATTTTAGTCCGCGTACTATGGCTCGGTGTTAATGTTGACGTCGCCGTTTCGCGGGAAGGGTTTTGTGTTGAATTAAACGTTTGTATAATTTTTTTATCAAACGCAGCTTTTAAATTCCTCCGTTTCGCGGGAAGGGTTTGTAGTGAATTAAATGTTAGTATCACTGTTTATCACCAGTCGCATTGTTACAATACTGTTTCGCGAGATTTTTTAGTACGCGTACTTTGGGTTGGTGTTAATACTAACGTCGGTGTTTCGCGAGAAAGGTTTGTAGTAAATTAAATGTTTGTATTCCCTGTTTATCACCGGTTAAATTTTAACTTTGCCGCAGTTACGCGAAAAAATATATTAAATAATCATTACTCAACCGTAACCGATTTAGCAAGATTCCTCGGCTTATCAACGTCATTACCCTTATTGACTGAGGTATAATAGGCGAGAAGCTGCATCGGAACCGTCGCCAGCATCGGCATAAGCATTTCGTTAAGCTGAGGGATTCTGATTAAATAATCAGCCGCGTCGTGGTCAATGTCGGCGTGTTCGTCGCAAATTACAATCGTCATAGCTCCGCGCGCCTTAACCTCTTTGATATTAGAAACCGTCTTTTCAAGCAGACTGTTTTGAGTAGCAACGGCAATTACGGGCATTCCGTCCTCAACAAGCGAGATTGTGCCGTGCTTTAGCTCACCTGCCGCGTAGCTTTCTGAATGAATATACGAAATCTCCTTTAGCTTCAGCGAGCCCTCCATCGACAGCGCGTAATCAAGCCCTCTGCCGATGTAAAGCAGACTGTCCGCGGTAATCAGCTTGGTTGAAACATACTGGCAGGTGTCGAGCACCTTGCCGATTGTCTCCTCAATCTTCGCGGGCATTGATACAAGCTCAGATGTAAGCCGACGACACTGTTCCTCGCTGATTTTGCCCTTTGCAAACGCCATTTCAAACGCCAGCAAGTACATTACCGAAAGCTGAACCATATACGCCTTTGTCGAAGCCACGGCAATTTCAGGTCCCGCGTGGGTGTAGATAACCATATCCGCCTCACGCGCTATTGAGCTGCCCTTTACATTAACAATAGCCAGCGACTTCGCGCCTGTGCCCTTAACAAGGTTCAGCACTGCCTTAGAGTCGGCAGTCTCACCGGACTGGCTTATGATAATAACCAAGTCATTTTCGCCTATAAGCGGATCGCGGTATCTGAACTCGGACGCGATGTCAACCGTAACCGATACCCTTGCGATTTTCTCAATCACATACTTGCCTACCATTCCGGCGTGCATTGCCGTACCGCATGCGACGATAAATATATTGTTAAAGCTGCTCAGAATTTCAGGTGTAATTCCGCACTCCTCAAGGTTTGGCAAGCCGTTTTCAATTCGCGGAGTAATTGTAGTTTTTACCGCGGTGGGTTGCTCGTTAATCTCCTTAATCATAAAGTGCGGATAACCGCATTTTTCCGCGCTGTCCTCGTCCCAGTCGGCGGTGTGCAGCTCCTTGTCTATCATTCTGCCGTGCAGACTGCAAAAGTGAACAGAGCCGTTTTTGAGCACCGCAATCTCGCCGTACTCCAATAGGTAGTAATCCTTTGTGTACTTGATAATCGCCGGAACATCCGAAGCGACAAACACTTCTCCGACGCCCTGACCGACAATCAGCGGACTTTCGCAGCGAACAGCGTACACCGTCCCGGGACGGTCTGCAAACACAATTCCGAGCGCGTACGAGCCCCTGATTTCGTGCAGTACCTTGCGGATACAGCGGATAGGGTTGCCGTCGTAGTAAAAGTCGAGCAGCTGGGCGACAACCTCGGTGTCGGTGTCCGACAAAAAGTCTGTCCGCTCGTTGTCAATCAAAAACTGTTTAAGCTCTTTATAATTTTCGATAATGCCGTTGTGGACAATCGTTACGCGCCTGCCCGAGTGGGGATGAGAGTTAACGTCCGACGGCTCGCCGTGAGTTGCCCAGCGCGTGTGACCGATTCCGGCGTGACCTTTCGGCTTGCCTTCCTTATTCATTTTGGTTTCCAAGTCAGACAGTCTGCCTTTGGTTTTTGCAACTTCAATTCTGCCGTTCTCAAATACGGCAATTCCTGCCGAATCGTAACCTCTGTACTCCAGCTTTTTCAGCGCGGACACGAGCACGTCCGTACAGTCGCGCGGTCCTACATATCCGACAATACCACACATAATTAATCTACCTCCGATAATTTGATTTTAACTAACATATAACATAAATGACAAATAATAAAGGCAATACCGCATAATTCAGGTGTGCGGATTGCGTAGCAAGATTTTTCGTCAGGTTGTACAAATAAATCAAGGTAAGGCTGACGCCTTGCCGAGATTTTTTGGGCAAGCTGACGGAATAATATTTAAGCAAGCCGTGCGCCTTGAATTGTGCGGTGTTGCCTAAATAGTTTATACTCCGAAAAGGATTTCGCCGTAAGACGGATACGGCCACTGCTTTGCAGGCATTTTCGTTTCCATCTCGTCGCCTACAGCTCTGAGCTCTTCCATAATCGCGAAGACCGTGTTTCTGAAATACTTAGCGTATTCAAGATTATCACTGCTGTAATCTGCCGCAGCCTTAACCGCCGCTTCAAGCTCGTCAGTCTTTTTTACAAACGTCTCAAGCTCAGCGGAAAGGCTCTTTAACAAGCCTTCCTCGGCGTAGCAGGACATAAAGGGAGAAACCCTCTTTTTATTAGAAACGGTCTGAGCCAGCTCGTTAATAAACGTAATCACCGCAGGTGTGATTTCCCTTTTAGCCATATCGAGCATCGACAGAGCCTCAATGTTGAGCTGCTTTGAGTAGTGTTCAAGCTCAATTTCATATCTCGCGTGAATCTCCTGCTCCGATACAATTCCGTGCTTAACAAACAAATCAACATTTTTCTTATCAATATAGTGCTCCATCGCCTCGGGAAGCGACTTGTAGTTGCACAGTCCGCGCCTTGCGGCTTCCTCAACCCACTCGTCGGTGTAGTTGTCGCCGTTAAATATAATACGCTGATGAGCAGTAAGGGTTTCCTTAACAAGTGCCTTAACCGATGCGTAAATATCAGCTTCACCGCTCAGCTTTTCATAAAATCCGCTGAGCTCCTCAGCAACCATAGTGTTGAGCATATAGTTGGGACAGGCGATGTTCAGTGAAGAACCAAGTGCTCTGAACTCAAACTTGTTGCCTGTAAACGCAAACGGCGAGGTGCGGTTTCTGTCTGAATTATCCTTGCGGAAGGTCGGCAGAGCGTCAACGCCGGTTTCCATTTTAATCTTGGCGTGACTGCGGTACTCAGTGCCGTTAACAATGCTCTCTACCAATGCGCCCAAATCGTCGCCGAGGTACATCGAGATAATCGCCGGAGGAGCTTCGTTCGCGCCTAAGCGGTGGTCGTTTCCAGCCGAGGCTACTGTAATTCTGAGCAAATCCTGATACTCGTCAACCGCCTTTACAATCGCGGCAAGGAACAGCTGGAACTGAATATTATCCTCGGGAGTTTTGCCTGGGTCAAGCAGGTTTTCGCCCGTATCGGTCGAAATTGACCAGTTGTTGTGCTTGCCCGAGCCGTTAACGCCCTTAAAGGGCTTTTCGTGAAGCAGACAAACAAGTCCGTGACGTTCGGCGACCTTCTTCATAAGCTCCATTGTAAGCTCGTTGTGGTCGGTCGCGATATTAGAGGTCGAGAAAATCGGCGCGAGCTCGTGCTGTGACGGCGCGACCTCGTTGTGCTTTGTCTTTGC
>CAMNHG010000152.1 GCA_946539105.1 uncultured Clostridia bacterium
AATCATAGCTTCTTATTACAACTAACCCAAATCCAAAACTCCCGGCTGAATTACAGTCGGGAGTTTGTTTTAGTTATTACAAAATTATAGCGTAACGCGGTGTTGTCACTACTTTGCAACAGCTTTTTGAACCGCGGTCGCGTCGAGAATATCGCATTTGCCGTCGTTGTTATAGTCGCCTGTGCTTTTCTGCTTATAAGTGAAATTAAGCTTATCGACGGAATATTTTTGGATATCTACCGCGTCGAATATATCGAGCACGCCGTCGCCGTTAACATCACCGGGAATCTGCTCGTCTCCGCAGACCTTTTTGAATACCGTTAACGAAGGCAGTGCCCTTCCGCTCGGGTCAAAAAACGCCTGATTATCAACCGCCGAACCGCCGTAGTACTTTCCTGCATCGTCGGGATCGAACTCCGCGGAGTAGCTTGAAGCCCAGCCTGAGCCGTACTGCTCCCAGAGGAGCTTGTTTTTTGCGACAACGGCGTCATAATCCGCTCCGCCGAGCCGCCTTGTATCTCCGACCGTTATCCACGCGCCTTCCCAGTAGAAAACGCCCAAGCCCTTGCCGTTTCTGACTTTATTCACGGCATTCATTACGGCTCTTACCTCGTCAGCCTGTCCCTGATATGAAAACTCCCAGAGCAGATTATCGCCTGTGCAGTTATTCCATTCGCTGACGGTGTTTGCGTGGCCGTCGGTATCCCGCAGGGTATTTGCGTAAGAAGTTTCCGCGACCATAGCGTATTTATTATATGTATTAGCGGCGTAGTCGAGCACCTCGGTCAGGTTTTGAAGGCTGCCGTGCCAGTACGGATAGTAAGAAGTTGCGAAAACGTCGTAATCAACCTTATTTTGATTGAGATAATCGGCAATCCACTTAATTGTCTCGGTCTTTTCGGGGTTTGTAAAGTGAAGCGCGACGAGCACGTTTTTATCGAACGCCCTTACCGCGGAAGAGCCTGAGTTGAAAACCTTAGCCATATTGGCGTAATCGGTCTCCCCTGCTATTCCCGAGGTGGTTTCGTTGCCGATTTGCACCATACCGATGTCCGCACCCGCGGATTTTATTTCTGTAAGAGAATTATAAGTATAGTCATAAACCGCCTTAATTTTTTGGTTCAGGTCAAGGTTTGCCCACGCCTTAGGAGCCTTTTGCTTGGCAGGATCCGCCCAGAAATCGGAATAATGAAAATCAACAAGCAGCTTCATTCCGTAATCGGCGGCTCTCTTGCCTATTTTGCAGGCTTTTGCAAGGTCGTTGTTTCCTCCGCCGTAGCCGTTGCCGTCCTTGTCATAAGGGTCGTTCCACACGCGGACGCGGATATAGTTCACGCCGTTATCCGAAAGGATTTTGAGCAAATCCTCGGTCACACCGTCGCTGTTCTTAAACGTAACGCCCGAATCCTCGAGCGAGATTACGCTCGACACATCCATTCCGCGGATAAAGTCCGGATTTTGAAAGTCAATTATCTCGACATTTACGCCCGAACTATCCTCTGCGCCGACGGTAAACACGGCAAAAGCCGCCATCAAAAACGCCAAAACAAGGCTTAAAACTTTTCTTGCCATAAGAACACCCCTTTTCTATGAAATATAATAACAAATCTGTGCGTTATTGTCTATTGAAAACAGCGAAATTATTGAATAAAATTTTGCGATGTAGTATAATTAAAACGGTGATTAAAATGAGTGAACACAAGGCTTTGGCTGAAAAATTATTTTATGATGGATATAACTGCGCTCAGGCGGTTTTCCTCGCGTTTGAGGACGTAACAGGGCTGGACAAAAAGACCGCCGCTATGCTTGCCTCGTCCTTCGGCGGAGGCCTGGGCAGAATGAGAGAGGTCTGCGGTGCCGTGAGCGGCGCGGCAATGGTGCTCGGAATTGTAAAGGGATATTCAGACCCCGGCGACAGAGAAGCTAAAAAGGCACATTACAAGCGGATTCAGGACTTTTGCGCTAAGTTTAAGGAGAAAAACGGCTCTATAGTCTGCCGCGAGCTATTAAACGGAGTTAATGTAACTCCCGGCGGCGTTCCCGAAAAGCGGACGGACAGTTACTACAAAAAACGCCCCTGCCCAATGCTTGTAGCTGACGCGGCGGAGATTTTGGATGAGATGCTGTAACGAAAAAGGACGGATTTCTCCGTCCTTTTAATATACTATACTTCAAATAATTTTATCAGCTTTTTATCAAATGTTGCAATTTCTGCGCCTTTGACCTTATGATAACCAAATAAAACACAGTCTACAAAATCAAGATTTCTTTCGCTGAAAGTATCAAGCGCAGTGTTTAATACAGCCTTTTCCTCACAATTAACCAAATCCAAAAAGCTGTTAATTGTTTCTGATATTTCATCGCGTTTCATTGAATATACGCCTTTAAGCACATATACAACTTCCGCGATAACTTCAATCGTCACCTGCGCTTTTCCTGATAATATATATTTTTCTGCCGTATCTGCCATTTCCTGATTATCATTCAGCAAATAACGCAGTATCATATTTGTATCAAGAATTACCATATTTTTCTACCGTCGCGCGTTCCCAAGCACCCTTTTCTTTTTTTGCCGATTCAGGATTTGCGTACTTCGAAAGAACGCCCTTCATTCCTTTTTTATCTGTTTTGTCCTCCGGCTCAACAAACTCGTCCATTATTGTAATAATTACCTTTTGATTCGGTTTTGCCGTGATTTTTTCCAGCGGTTTTACCGTTACTCCGTCAAAGTATCCTTGAATAGCCAACATAAAAGTCACCTCTTTTATTAAAACCGTATATTTTTCTTTATTATACTTATATTATATCTTATTTATATTAATTGTCAAGGAAAGTATCGCTTATGTCACATACAAGGATATTTATAAAATTTATCAAATAATTCTTTTTTCTACTTGATTTATTCCGTCAAATTGTCTATAATTGATATAGGTATATAACCGCCAAAAATTTTAAGGAGGAAATGCTTATGTATTACACAGCAGAAGTATCTAATATGTGCCCCGTAGCTAAGGGCGCATATCACGGTCCTGCTCCTATCCCCGAAGAGGGACAATGGGTTCAGGCAAAAGAAATTAAGGATATTTCGGGCTTTACTCACGGTATCGGCTGGTGCGCTCCTCAGCAGGGTGCTTGTAAGCTGACACTTAACGTAAAGAACGGAATTATTGAGGAAGCTCTGGTTGAGACAATCGGTTGCTCGGGTATGACTCACTCGGCTGCTATGGCTTCCGAAATCCTTATCGGCAAGACTCTTCTTGAGGCTCTCAACACCGACTTGGTTTGCGACGCCATCAACACAGCTATGAGAGAGCTCTTCCTGCAGATTGTTTACGGCAGAACTCAGAGCGCGTTCTCGGAGGGCGGACTTTTGGTCGGCGCGTCTCTTGAGGATCTCGGTAAAGGTCTGCGTTCTCAGGTAGGTACAATGTTCGCTACCAAGGAAAAGGGTCCGCGTTATCTTGAGATGACAGAGGGCTACTGCACACGCATCGCGCTTAACGGCGACGACGAGATTATCGGCTACGAGTTTGTAAGCCTCGGCAAGATGATGGACTTCATCAAGGGCGGTATGGACGCTAACGAGGCTCTTGAAAAGGCAAAGGGTCACTACGGCCAGTTTGACAACGCGGCTAAGTACATTGACCCGCGTCACGAATAAGGAGGTGTGCAGTATGAGTTTATTTGAAAATTACGACAGAAGAATTGACAAAATCAACGGCGTTTTGGCCGAGTACGGTATTGCCTCTGTTGAGGAGAGCCGTGAAATCTGTAAGGCTGCAGGCTT
>CAMNHG010000153.1 GCA_946539105.1 uncultured Clostridia bacterium
CAGCTTCCTTTGTAACCTTTGTATCGGTAACTACCGAATCAACAAGGTTGCCGTCAACGTAGTTGAGTCTGAGGTTAACGGTTACTTTGCCGTTTTCACCCTTCTTGGTGACTTCCTCGTAGCTGTTGTCCTTGGTATCGTCATATGTTACGTTAGTTTCGTACTCCATATCGACGTCGTATGACCAGTCGGTGTACAGAGATACCGATAACTTATCCTTTGCTTTGGCAAAAACAACCTCGGCTGTTTCAATCTGAGAAGGATCTGCGTTGACCATATTAACCTGAACATCGTTCGCAAATTCAGTAGTTGTGCTGTCGTCGTACTTCGCGCGTGCCTCGACAAGGTAATTGTCGAGCATACCCTGAAGCTCGTCAGATTGGTCGGTGATACCGATAACCTGACCGTCAACAGTCAGCGCGGAATAACTAAAATCCATGAATATTTCGGGATTTTCGATTTCCTCAGACTTAATCTCGTTAAAGTTGTGCTCAGTTACATCAATCGCCGGAGCCTGCGCAACAAGCTGAGTCTGCTCTTCCGCCTTGACCTCGGTCTCGGCAGGTGCTGAGTCAAGCGCGCTTGCTACTGTAGCGCAGCCGAGAATAGCGGCTGTAACGCACGCCATCGCTGTGAGGATTGCTTTCTTCTTAATAATATTGCGCTCGGGCGCGCTGTGCGCGTGACGCTTTTTGTTTTTGCGTGCTTCAATGTCGTGTGAAATTTCCGCTGAAAGTCTTTTTGCGAAGCGGATTGTCTTTTTAACTGTACCTATCTTTTTCTGATTCTGCTTTTTCGGATTTTTCTTGCCTGAAACGTTTTCAATTTTATTAAAACCGTCACGGCCGATGAATTTAGTTTCCAACTTTAATTCTCCTATCTTATTAACTGTTACAGAATTGTAACAAACCTTACATACTAATTATAACAAAAAAGAAATCATTTTCAATAGAAGAATTAAAAATCGTGGGATGTTCGGCATAACGCTGAAATATCCCACGATATTTTGTCTATAATATCCAAATATTCTTATATCTAATTATACTAAAAGTAATAATCGAAATTGGAACTAAACGGATTGTAATTGCTATTATTCGTTATTAACATCAAAAGAGCAGTTATTTTTCTTTAATAGAAGAAATTGTACTTTGCGACGTTTGTAAAGCAGATGTTAAGGTCAACCTCTGAGTTAATTCCGTCAACCTTGCCCTTGTCGCTGTACTGCCACATTGAGAACTGATAGTAAAAGGTCGGAACCTCGGCGTACTCGCAGTACCAAATGTCGATGTCCTTCAGGCGCGCGAGGTCGTATTTAAAGTAAAGCTCCTTGCTCGGCGAGTAAATCATAGGGGTAAAGCCCTGGCTTTTGATTTCGTCGCAGAAAGCCTTTGCGCATTCGGTAGCCTGCGCGGAGCTTACGCCGTCGGTACGGGCATTGTCGTCCTTGATAATTTCCCAGTCGTAGGCGAGTGGAAAGTCCAGCTTCAAGCCGTTTAATATGCCGACAGCGTACTTCGCTTCCTCAACCGCTTCATCGTTGGTTATCGCCTGAGAGAAGAAGTATCCGCCGGTTTTGATTCCCTGCTGTTTTGCGCCGTTAATGTATTCAAGTGCCTTTTCATCGGTGTAAAGCGAACCCTCGTCTCCGTAGCCGCGTCCGCCAAGGCGCACCATAACAAAGTCGATTCCCGAGTCCTTTACCTTTTTCCAGTCGATATCACCGCAGTTGTACGACACATCGATTCCTGCCAGCGAAGCCTTGTTGCCGTTTTCGGTATATACCTTCAGACCGTTTTCGGTAGAAAATCCGCTGTTATCCAGCTGATTGTGAGGCACGCCCTCAAGCTCGGTAATCCAAATATCTCCGAGAATACTGTCCTGAATATGAACCTTGCCGCCGGTTGCCTGAACAGGAGAATCGGTTGCTGTTTGCGAGCTTGAATCAGAAGCAGAGCCTGAATTATCCGATACAGAACCTCCGTTTGAGCTGTTTTGAGTGTTATTTGAGTTGCATCCGGTTAAAACCGCGCTGAATAATACCGCCAAAACGAGTGATAAACATAAAAGCCTTTTCATTTTAAATACACTTCCTTTGATTTGTATATATTTTTTAAATGCATAAAATCAAAATATGCTATATTTTACCGACTTTTTTCAATAATACCACAAAATATTCCCTCTGTAAACAAATAAAGTTAAAATAAGTATTGAAATATTTTCTGTTTTTAAGTATAATATTATAAATAGGTTTAAAAGGCAGGTGATTGAGTGAAGGGTGCTGCGGTCAGTGGATACCGGAAAAAATCCAAAGCCGAACTGTTAAAGGCGATTGACGGGTGCACGTCGCTCAGTCAGCTTTTCGCGCTGATACAGCTTGAAGGCATTGTTATTCAAATGCACAGCCAGTCGGGCGCGTCTAACCTTACACCCAAAACCTTGGGTCCGGGTGAGATTATCAGCAAAAAGGACACGCCTTTTGAACGCCTTAAGGCGGAGGTCAGAAAATCTGTCGCAGAGGGTAAATAACAGGGTGAAGTTGTTTGGTGTATTTACCGACAGGTTTTTTGCTTACAAATCAGTATAATCTGGTTGCCCGGAGCATATAATTTCGGGACAATCAATAATAAAGGAGCGTTTATGAAAATGAGGAAATCCAAAAAACTGCTTGCGCTTTTGCTTTCCGCTGTTATGGCGGTTTCGGCGGCGAGTGTGGTTGGAGCTTCGGCTGCACAGACAGACGAACAGACCGCAGCGGCTTCCGATAACGGCGAAGTTGCAGGCGAAGAGCAGGAAGGCGTAACACTCGCCGACAACGAGGGAGAGGACTTTAACGGCGCAAAGGACGAGGCAGAGGCTATTGCCGCTGTTGACGACGCGCACAGTGCCGCTGCTGAGCCCGATGAGGAGATTGTTGCTGCTACAGAAGCCGCGACAGAACCCGAAGCCCCCGTACCCGGCAACGTTAATAACCTTCAAAAGACCAGCTACATTACAAACGGTATCACACTTACCTGGGATAAGGTAGCAAATGCGTCCGGATACATTGTATATTACTACAATGCCGACGGCGAAGAGGGCGGATGGCACAAGGCAGGAACTACAAAGAACACCACCTTTACACTTAACCGCCTCAGAAACACCACCGAGTACCACTTTATGGTATCGGCATACATCACCTACAACGGTAAAAACTACGAGGGTAACCGCACACTTAAAAAGACAGCTACCCAGCCCGGTCAGGTAGGTATGCTCTTAAGAGTTCGTTCATCACAGATTATTGAGCTCAGATGGAACGCTAACACCAAGGCTACAGGCTACAAGGTTTACCGTTCGTCGCCCGAGTCGGGCAACAAAGAGGTTCTCTACAAGACAATCGTCGGCAAGCAGAACCGCAGCTTTGTTGATACAAACGTTAAGGTCGGCAACATCTATGTATATAATGTAAAGGCGTACAGAGAGTGCAACGGCGCAGGCTATGCTTCACCTGCCAACAGACTTAAGTGTCTGTCGGGCTTAGGCGCACCGGCGTTCAACATCTCGACAAGCCGTTCAAAGGTTGACCTTGTATGGAACTACAACAAGTACGCTACACGCTATGATATTTACTGCTATGACAAGCCCGATTCGCTTGTTGGCACAAAGCTCGGCAGCACAACCTCAAACCGCTTTACTTCTCCCAGACTTCAGCCCGGAAGAAAGCTGTATTTCCGCGTATATCCGCTGTATGTTACAAAGCAGCACAGCATTACCGGTACGGCGGTTAACCGCAC
>CAMNHG010000154.1 GCA_946539105.1 uncultured Clostridia bacterium
TACATGTTCATACCGAATACAGCCTGCTTGACGGCGCGTGCAGAATCGGCAAAATTGCCGCCGCCGCAAAGAGGAAGGGCTTTGATTCTCTTGCAATCACCGACCACGGCGTGATGTACGGCGTGATCGACTTTTACCGTGCCTGCAAAAAAGAGGGCATAAAGCCCGTAATCGGCTGCGAGGTCTATGTCGCTCCTAAGTCGAGGTTTGACAAAGCGGCAGGATTTGACAGATACTACCATATGGTTCTGCTCTGCGAGAATATGACGGGCTACCAAAATCTTATCAAGCTCGTGTCCCTTGGCTTTACCGAGGGCTTTTACTCAAAACCGCGCATTGACGACGAGCTTTTGGAGCAGTACCACGAGGGGCTAATTTGCCTTTCGGCTTGCCTCGCGGGCGAAATTCCGAGACTTCTGAGTTCAGGCAACTATATTGAAGCAAAAAACAAAGCTCTTTACTACCGCGATTTGTTCGGCAGGGATAACTTTTTTATCGAGCTTCAGGATCACGGAATCGCCGACCAGCACAGAATTTTGCCCGACTTAAAAAGAATCGCGAACGAAATCGGCGTCGGAATGGTTGCCACCAACGACTGCCATTACATAGAGAAAGAGGACAGCAAAATCCACAGTATTCTGCTGTGCATTCAGACCAACCGCACCCTTGACGACCCCGACAGAATGGAGTTTCAGACCGACGAGTTTTATATGAAAACCGAGGACGAGATGACCGCTCTTTTTAAGGACTACGAGGGCGCGATTGAGAACACTCACAAAATCGCCGAACGCTGTAATGTTGAGTTTGAGTTCGGCGTTAGAAAGCTGCCGCACTTTGACGTGCCGAATCACGAGGATCACCTTGAATATTTCAGAAGGCAGTGCTACAGCGGACTTTATCATCACTACGGCGACAATCCTGACCAAAAGCTAATCGACCGCCTTGAATACGAGATTAACACTATCAGCAAAATGGGCTTTGTCGATTATTACCTGATTGTCAACGACTTTGTGCAGTACGCAAAGTCAAACGGAATCCCGGTCGGCCCCGGCAGAGGCTCGGGAGCAGGCTCATTATGCGCCTACTGCATCGGAATTACGGCGATTGACCCGATTAAGTACAACCTGCTGTTTGAGCGTTTCCTCAATCCCGAGCGCGTAAGTATGCCCGACTTTGATATCGACTTCTGCAACGTGCGCAGGGGAGAGGTCATCGACTACGTTGTGCGCAAGTACGGCGAGGACAGGGTGGCGCAGATTGTCACCTTCGGAACAATGGCGGCACGTGCCGCAATCCGAGACGTCGGCAGGGTTATGGGAATGCCCTATGCCGCTGTCGATGAGATCGCAAAGCTCGTACCGTTTGAGCTTAATATAACGATAAGCAAGGCTCTCGGCGCAAGCTCTGAGTTAAAGGACAGATACAACGAAGATTTGCAGATTAAAACCCTGCTCGACTACGCTATGAGCATTGAGGGAATGCCGCGCCATTCGGGAATGCACGCGGCAGGCGTGGTTATTACGGAACAGCCTGTTTCAAACTATGTGCCTCTCGCAAAAAACGACGACAACGTCGTCACCCAGTACACAATGACAACCCTTGAGGAGCTCGGACTTCTCAAAATGGACTTTTTGGGACTTCGCAACCTCACTGTAATTGACGAAGCCGAAAAGCTGATTAAAAAGATAAATCCGCAGTACAACCCCGACGACATTAAAGAGGACGACAAGGCTGTTTTCGCGATGATTTCGCGCGGTGCTACCGAGGGCGTGTTCCAGTTTGAAAGTCAGGGAATGCGTAACGTGCTCACTCAGCTAAAGCCCGACTGCATCGAGGACTTGATCGCGGTGGTGTCGCTCTACCGTCCGGGCCCGATGAACAGCATCCCGACCTACATTGAGTGCCGCCACAATCCGCAAAAGGTGCGCTACAAGCATCCGCTGTTAAAACCGATTTTGGAAGTTACCTACGGCTGTATCGTATATCAGGAGCAGGTTATGCAGGTGCTTCGCTCACTCGCAGGCTACAGCCTCGGACGTGCGGATATTGTCCGCCGCGCCATGAGCAAGAAAAAGCACGACGTTATGGAGCGCGAACGCGAGGTGTTTATAAACGGCCTTGTCGACGATGACGGAAACGTGGTTGTCGAGGGCTGTCTCAGGCGCGGAGTCAGCCGCGATATCGCGGTGTCTGTCTTTAACGAGATGGAGAGCTTCGCAAGCTACGCCTTTAACAAATCTCACGCTGCCGCCTACGCCGCCGTAACCTACAAAACCGCGTGGCTTAAGTGCCATTATCCGCGCGAATATATGTCCGCACTGCTCTCGAGCGTGCTCGACAACCGCAACAAGCTGGCTGTTTATATCTCTGAGTGCAAGTCGCTGGGAATCAGCGTTTTGCCGCCGAGCGTCAACGAAAGCGGACTCGGCTTTACCGTAGACGGAAAGAACATCCGCTACGGACTGCTCGCGATTAAAAACCTCGGCAGGCAGTTTATCGAGCAGATTATCACCGAGCGCAGGTACAAGCCCTACGTTTCGCTTTACGATTTTTGCAGCCGCCTGTCGGGTAAAAATATGAACTCGCGCGCGATAGAAAGCCTTATCAAATGCGGAGCGTTTGACGGCTTAGGCGCGAACCGCCGCCAGCTTTTGCAGGTTTATTCCAAGGTGTTAAGCGACGTTGAGTACGAGAAAAAGCACAGCCTGAACGGTCAAATGTCGTTTTTCGATATGGGCCTCGGCGAGCAGGAAAAACGCTCATCAGAGCCCGAGCTTCCTGATGTTGGGGAGTACAGCCGTGGAGAATTGTTGCAGATGGAGTACCAAATTGCCGGAATGTACCTCAGCGGACACCCGATTGACGACTATTCTCAGTTTGCAAAGGCGGTAAAATCCGACTCAATCGGCGAGATTGTCACTCGCGAAAACAAGCGTTATTTTGACGGCAAAAAGGTCTGCGTCGTCTGCATTATCGCCGGCTCAAAAACCCAGCTCACCAAGAACAACAAGCTGATGGCGTTCGTCACCGCCGAGGACAGAAGCGGCTCAATCGAGCTTGTGGTGTTCCCGAACGTCTACGACAGGTGCGCCCCGGTCTTAAACGACGGCAACGCGGTAATTGTCAGGGGCAGCCTCAGCTTTAAGGAAAACGAGGAGCCGAAAATCATCTGCGACAGTATGGAAAAGGCTCGAGAAAACGGCGAGGTTGCAAATTATCAGCAAGCAAAGCCCGAAGCACCTGCACCTAAGCCTAAGCCAAACGCCGCGCCGTCGGCACTGTACCTGAGAATTGACGACCTGAATACACCGATGTACGAAAAGGCACGGCGCGTTATAGATATATTCGAGGGCAGAACGCCGGTAATCTTCTACCTCACCAACACCAAACGCAAGGTAAAAGCCCCTGCGCGGATGTGGGTAAGCCTTAACGACGTGATGATTAAGGAGCTGAAATACCAGCTCGGCGACAACAATGTTGCAGTTAAATAGAGTTAAGAGTTTAGAGTTTAATTATAGGAAACGTATACTAAGTAAAACAAACGTATCCTAACTGTCTACAGCGAAGCCTCTTACCATTTACGAAGTGACTTTTTAGCTCAAACTATGGAGTAATTGATATGATAATTGATTTTCACACACATACCTTTCCCGACCAAATGGCGGAAAAGACAATCGCCTTTTTGTCCGAAAAGGGCGGAATAAAGCCGTA
>CAMNHG010000155.1 GCA_946539105.1 uncultured Clostridia bacterium
GGCTTGCCCTGCTTGATTGACTCGTACATTGACGGAGCACCCTCAGCCTGAACGCCGTAAACCTTGATATTCGGGTTAAGGCTTTTAATCGCGCACGCTACGCCCGAGAGCAAACCGCCGCCGCCGATTGCGGCAACAACCGCGTCAACGTAGGGCATTTCGTTTAGAATTTCAATACCGATTGTACCCTGACCCGCGATTACGTTTTCGTCGTCAAAGGGATGGATAAAGGTGTAGTTTTTCTCGTCCCTGAGCCTTAAAGCCTCGTTGTAGGCGTCATCGTAAACGCCGGGCACCATACAAATCTCGCCGCCGTAGCCCTTTGTTGCCTCAACCTTTGAGATTGGCGCGCCGTCGGGCAGGCAGATAAGCGACTTAATGCCGTACTTTGTAGCGGCAAGCGCAACACCCTGAGCGTGGTTACCAGCCGAGCAGGCGATTACGCCCCTTTTCTTTTCGTCATGGGTGAGCTGTGAGATTTTATAACCTGAACCTCTGACCTTAAACGAACCTGTGATTTGCAGGTTTTCGGGCTTTAGGTAAACCTCGCAGTCGTCGGAAATGCCCTCAGCCTTTACGATATGGGTATGTCTGATTACGTCCTTTAGCACATAGGACGCGTGGTAGATTTTATCAAGTGTTAACATTTGTACACTTCCTTTTTGATTATCCATAAATTACACCACATTATTTTACTACTATTTTCAAAATAAATCAAGTATTGAATTTCATTTTGATATTACGACAAAAATATGTTGATTAAAAAATCAGAATATGATATACTTTAGATTAAAGGAAGTGATTGCTTTGCAGCTTAAAGAATCAGGCGAGATGTATCTTGAAACTATATATGTATTGTCGCAGAAAAAGAACTTTGTACGCGCGATTGATATTTGCGAGGAAATGGGTTATTCAAAGCCCAGCGTAAGCCGTGCCATGGGACTTTTGCGCGACGGCGGTTACATAAACGTAGCCAAGGACGGCGGAATTACCCTGACCGATTTGGGGCTTGAGGTTGCCGACAGAACCTATGAACGCCACAAGGTGCTGAGCAAGTTCTTTATCTCTATCGGGGTTGATGAGGAAACCGCGGTTAACGACGCGTGCAAAATTGAACACGTTATCAGCTCGGAGACCTTTGCGGCACTTAAAAAACATATGAATATTTAATATTTCACAAAAATTTCGGCGGCTCTTACCAGTGGTTTGAGCCGCCTTTTTGTATTTTAAATTTCTTTATTCCGCGAACATCGGGGTTGAAAGGTAACGCTCGCCTGTGTCGGGAAGCAGAGCTACTATAACCTTGCCCTTATTTTCAGGGCGTTTTGCGAGCTCGGTTGCCGCCCAAACTGCCGCGCCTGAGGAAATTCCAACCAGCACGCCTTCGTTTTTGGCGAGGGTTCTGCCTGTAGCGAAAGCGTCGTCGTTCTCGACAGTAATAATCTCGTCGTAAATTTTTGTATCGAGGGTGTCGGGCACAAAGCCTGCGCCGATTCCCTGAATTTTATGCGGTCCGGGAGTACCCTTTGAGAGCACGGGAGAGCCTGCCGGCTCAACGGCTACTACCTTTACATTCGGTTTTTGGCTCTTGAGGTACTTGCCTACGCCTGAGAGCGTTCCGCCTGTGCCAACGCCTGCCACGAAGATATCAACCTTGCCGTCGGTATCAGTCCAAATCTCGGGACCTGTTGTTCTTACGTGAATTTCGGGGTTTGCGGGGTTTTTGAACTGGCTGGGGATAAAGCTGTTCGGAGTTTGCTCCGCAAGCTCGTTTGCCTTTTCGATCGCGCCCTTCATTCCCTTCGCGCCGTCGGTAAGTACAAGCTCTGCGCCGTATGCCTTTAAGAGATTGCGGCGTTCAACACTCATGGTCTCGGGCATTGTTAGGATAATTTTATATCCGCGTGAAGCCGCAACGCTTGCAAGTCCGATACCGGTGTTGCCGCTGGTGGGTTCGATAATAACCGCGCCGGGCTTGATAATACCCTTTGCCTCTGCCTCGTCAATCATAGCCTTGGCGATTCTGTCCTTGACGCTGCCTGCCGGATTAAAGTACTCGAGCTTTGCGAAGATATCAGCCTCGAGCTTGTTTTCCTCAATATAGTTGCTGAGCTTTAAAAGAGGTGTGTTGCCGATGATGTCTGTGATTTTGTTATAAACTTTCATAATGTACTCCTTTAGTAAGATAATGTTTGATTTTGAAATAAATTAGAAATAAATAAGACAAAATCAACATCGCATTAAACCTAATATAACCATAAAATACCCTTCTTTTCTGTATTGCTTATTATTCCTACGTGTTTGGTAGGTTTATTATAACACCGTTATATGTGATTGTCAAGGCTTATTTTAAAAAATTATTTACAAGCCGGTTGTAATATAGTAAAATGTATGTAGAAAAGAGGTAATAATATGATTATTTTAGCTTCCGCTTCCCCGCGCAGAAAAGAGCTTTTGAGCCTGATTTGCGACAGCTTTAAGATTATCCCTGCCAACATTGACGAAACTATTGACGGAAATGTTGATTTATACGATATACCGGAATATTTGGCTCGTCAAAAGGCAGAGGCGGTTTATAAGCTGCACCCCGACGACGTTGTTATCGGCTGCGACACAGGCGTATTTGTAGATAATCAGATGATAGGCAAGCCCAAGTCAGAGAAAGCCGCTGTTGAGATTCTTAAAATGCTCTCGGGCAAAACTCACAGGGTTATCACCGGCTGTGCTGTTTACGGTAAGGGCGAGCCGATTAGCTTTTCGAAGGTGACGGAGGTTGAGTTTTATAAGCTCAGTGACGAAGAAATCCGCGAGTATGTCGAGACCGGAGAACCGATGGACAAAGCCGGCGCGTACGGTATTCAGGGCAAGGGCGGCGTGCTGATTAAACAGATACGCGGAGATTATTTTAACGTTGTAGGTCTGCCGGTAGCGGAGCTTAAAAGAAAACTTTACAGATAAAAATTGTAGGGTTCAGTCTTGACTGAACCCTACTAAATATTTTAAATTTTTAATTATCAATTACTTCCGCTTCGCCCATAATAACGCTGCCCCAGGACTTTTTCCACATCTGCTCGCCTACCGTACGCCTTGTTTTTCTGAATACCAGACCTGTGGCGGCTTCTACGGTTTCGGGCTCGGAGTCGGGCTTTAACCTCTGCATAAAAATATACCGAGTATAATAAACGCCCTGCGCCAGCTGGTCTATGTTGAGCTTTAGGCGGACGCTGCCGCTTTCGCCCTTTTTTCCGCTGTACATATTGTCAACCAAGAAGGCGGTTATCGGGTAACGGCGGTAATCGTAAACCTCAATTCTTAAACTTAAATTATCAATATCCTCTAAATTATTCCAGTCAAGCTCAAGCAGCATTTCCTCATCGGGATAGAAAACATTTGAGGTTCTGCCGTTATATTTGACCTTTTCGAGATTTAACGCTTTTACGTTAACGTTATCTTTATACCGGTTGTCGGTGTACTCCACGGAATAAAAATCGTCGTTTTCTCCGCCGAGGTAGCACTTAATCGCCTCGTCAACCTCTCCGTCAAAAATAACCTTGCCGTGGTCGAGCACGATGCAGCGGTTGCAAAGCTCCTGAATTGTACCCATATTGTGCGATACATAAAGCACGGTTCTGTCCTCTTCCTCGGCAAGCTGACGCATTTTTTTAAGGCACTTTTTCTGAAAGCGCATATCGCCTACCGCGAGCACCT
>CAMNHG010000156.1 GCA_946539105.1 uncultured Clostridia bacterium
GGGCGCTGTTAAGCGCGACACCTCGGTTTGCAGCCCCAGCACCGCGGTCGAGATTAATATGCCGCGCATTATCGGCGAGCGCATTAACCCGACAGGCAAAAAGCTCTTTAAGCAGGCGCTTGTCAACAACGACATCGACTATATTCTGTCGCAGGCTTTAAGTCAGGTTAACGCAGGCGCGCAGATCCTCGACGTCAACGTCGGCCACCCCGAGATTGACGAAAAGCAGATGATGACGCGCGTGATTAAGGCGATTCAGGCGGTTTGCGACGCGCCGCTGCAGATTGATTCAACCAAGCCGGACGTGCTCGAGGCAGGCCTGCGCTGCTACAACGGCAAGCCGATTGTCAACTCGGTTAACGGCGAGGAAAAAAGCCTTGATTCCGTGCTTCCGCTCGTAAAAAAGTACGGAGCGTCGGTAATCGGACTTACGCTTGACGAGGGCGGAATCCCCAAAACCGCCGAGGGGCGTTTTGAGATTGCAAAGCGGATCGTTGACCGCGCGGTACAGCTCGGAATCGACAAAAAGGACGTTTACATCGACTGCCTTACACTTACGGTTTCCGCCGAGCAGGACGCGTGCGCCGAGACCTTGAAGGCTCTCCACAGGGTTAAAACCGAGCTCGGCTGCAAGACGTGCCTGGGAGTTTCGAATATCTCGTTCGGACTGCCGAACCGAGAGCTTGTAAACAGCACCTTCCTCACAATGGCTCTCGAGGAAGGGCTTGATTTGCCGATTATAAACCCCAACGCCGAGGCCATGACCGGCGCGGTCCGGGCGTACCGCGTGCTTTCGGGCGCGGATAAAAATTCGGCGGAGTTTATCGCGGAGTACAATGAGGTAACTTCCGCTCCCAAGCCAAAGCAGAGCGATGACGGCAAGGGCGGGCCGGACATCTTCTCTGCCGTTTACAGCGGACTTAAAAACGAGGGTGCTTCGGCGACGGAAAAGCTGCTCGAAACAAACGAACCGATGAAGATTGTAAACGAAATGCTCATCCCCGCCCTCGACAGGGTAGGCGCGGATTTTGAGAAGAACAAAATCTTTCTTCCCCAGCTTATTCAGAGCGCGAACACCGCGCAGGCGTGCTTTGACGTAATCAAAAAGCACCTGAGCAAAAGCGGAGAGGAGAGTGTCAGCAAGGGCAAGATTATTATGGCGACGGTCAAGGGCGATATCCACGACATCGGCAAGAACATCGTCAAGGTTCTGCTCGACAACTACGGCTACACCGTTGTCGATTTGGGCAAGGACGTTGACCCTGAGCTTATTGTCGATACCGCCGTTAAGCAGAACATCACCATGGTAGGGCTTTCGGCACTGATGACCACCACGCTCAAGAGTATGGAGGACACGATAAAGCTTATAAGGAGCACAAAGGAGCTGCAAAACCCCGACGGCACCAGCAAGGTTACGGTATTTGTGGGCGGAGCGGTGCTCACAAAGGACTACGCGATGAAAATCGGCGCGGACTACTACTGCCGCGATGCCAAGGAGAGCGTTGACACCGCTAAAATTGTCTTTGGTTGAGGCAATACCGCATAATTTTAACAGTTAAAAAGCATAATTTAACGCGCGAATGTCAGGCTTTGGCTGATTGACATTCGCGCGTTTTTATAATATAATTGAAGATGGACTATTATGATTGTGTTGTTCTTTTAAATTACCTGAGGGGATTGTTTTAATGAGGAAATTTAATTACCGCAAAATGATTCTTATGTTTGCGGATGTATTCATAATCGCGGTCAGCGGCATATTGCTCAATTACACGCTCGAGCTGTTTAACACAATTAACTTCGGAGAGCTCAAGCCGTATATTTACTACGGCGCGGAAGCCAGCCGCGGACTGTTGTTTTACATTATAGTAACCGAAATAACGTGTATATTTATGATGATGCTGCTCGGCTCGTATTCACGGGCGTGGCGGTACTTTAACTCAAAGGATTACATGATGACGGGACTGGCTATGTTTATAGGCTTTGTGCTGGGCTATGTGATTTTGCTGCTGCTTAATGTTCCCGCGCGTAAAATTTTGTACGTTCTTTATTTCATTGCAGCGACCGCGGGAGTGCTGCTGTTCAGGTTTATTTTCAAACGCGCGTTTCTGACGATTTCGGAATCGGAGGCGGCTGAAAACACCGAACGCACGCTTATTGTCGGCGCGGGTATGGCAGGCAGAATGATTGTCACCGAAATTTTCAACGCCAAAAGCGACGAGAACAATCCCTCGCACAACATCGAGCCCGTCGGCTTTGTGGACGATGACGTAACCAAGCTGCAGACCTCCTTTAAGGGTGTTGAGGTTATCGGCACCTGCCGCGAGATTCCTAAAATCTGCGCCCGTCTCAGGGTAACAAACATCATCGTCGCGGTTCCGTCCTGCGAGGAGGAGGAAAAGCGCAGAATACTTGACTACTGCTCGAACACCGAGTGTAAAATCAAGGTGATTCCGTACATAAGCGACCTTCTGTTTAACGAGGACAAGCCGCTTATCACCCAGGCTCAGGAGATTAAAATTGAGGACCTTCTCGGCAGAAAGCCGATTGAGTTTGACCGCAAAAAAATCAGCGCGTTTATCGAAAACAAGGTCTGTATGGTAACGGGCGGAGGCGGTTCCATCGGCTCTGAGCTGGTGCGCCAAATTGCCTCCTACAGCCCAAAGCAGATTATAATTGTCGATATTTACGAGAACAACGCCTACGATATTCAGCAGGAGCTTCTGCTCAAATACGGCACGGCGGTTAACCTCGAAACCATAATTTCATCGGTGCGCGATTACAACAAAATGGAGACCATCTTCAAAAAGTACCGTCCCCAGGTTGTGTTCCACGCGGCGGCTCACAAGCACGTTCCGCTTATGGAGACCGTGCCCGAGGAAGCCGTTAAAAACAACATTTTCGGCACGTTCAACGTTGCTACCCTGTCGGAGCTGTACGGGGTAGACAAGTTCGTTATGATCTCGACCGACAAGGCGGTTAACCCCACAAACGTTATGGGAGCGACAAAGCGCGCCTGCGAGATGATTATTCAGGCGAGAGCCCAAAAGTCAAAGCATACCGAGTTCGTGACAACGCGCTTCGGCAACGTGCTCGGCTCGAACGGCTCGGTAATTCCGCTGTTCCGCCGCCAAATTGAAAGCGGCTCGGCGGTCACCGTAACCCACCCCGACATCATCCGCTATTTTATGACGATTCCCGAGGCTGTGTCGCTGGTGCTCGAAGCCGGAGCTATGGCTAAGGGCGGCGAGATTTTCGTGCTCGATATGGGCGCGCCCGTCAAGATTACAACCCTTGCGGAGAACCTTATCAGAATGTACGGCAAGGTGCCCTACAAGGACGTTCCGATTGTGTTTACCGGACTTCGCCCGGGCGAAAAGCTCTTTGAGGAGCTGCTTATGGACGAGGAGGGTCTTAAGTCCACCGAAAATAAGAAAATCTTTATCGGCAATCAAATCAACGTCGATTCCGAGGTTCTCAGGCATAAGCTGGAGGGAATCCGCGTTGCGGCGGATTCGAACGACAGCAAAAAAACCGTTGAGCTTCTCAGCGATTTGGTGCCGACCTTTAACCATAAAGAGTAAAATTTACAGTCAGACAGTGTGTTGCTGCCTGACTGTTTTTTGTTGCACAGAAAGTTTTGACCCGCCGTTAATAAAAGTTTTAGGAAAAACAAACGTTGCCAAAGGCGGAATTGGGTGCAGCGT
>CAMNHG010000157.1 GCA_946539105.1 uncultured Clostridia bacterium
TTATGAAAAAAACACAGGTTAAGGACGCAACGCGAAACATAAAAAAGAACCTTCTCTCGTGGATCTCAGTTGTTTTCATCGCGGCAATGGCAGCGTCGTCCTATCTTGGTATCAGCTACTCCGCGGCGTCTATGAGGAACGCAGGCGACAGCTTTTATCAAAGAACGTCCTACAGGGATTTCGAGGTTACCTCGTCACAGCTGTTAACCAGCGGAGATATTGACGCGTTGATGTCGGATCAAGACGTTAAGGATGTCGAAGGCATCTATTTTGCTAACGCAAAAGTCAACAGCGGAGATATTGACGCGTTGATGTCGGATCAAGACGTTAAGGATGTCGAAGGCATCTATTTTGCTAACGCAAAAGTCAACAGCGGCGATGTTCACGAGAATGTCAACGTCGTTTCTGTCAGTGAAAGAATCAACGTGCCCGAGATTTCAGAGGGAAGCCTGCCGCAAAAAGCAAATGAATGCGCGGTCGAGCAGACTATAGCGGAAAAGCTCGGCTACAAAATCGGAGATACCGTAACCGCCTGCGACGAACGCGGTGACACACCGAAGTTTTTGAAGGGCAAAGAGTATAAAATCACGGGTATTGTTCAGCACCCGGATCACCTGGCAAAGCCTGATTTCGCTCCCGGCAACCGGTATGTTCTGGTAACACCGGACGCTTTTGACGATGAGCAGCTGGACGGCTGCTTTATGAGAGCCGAGATTGTACTCAATTCCACCGCCGGCTTAAGTCGTTTCAGCGATGAGTATAAAAAGAAAACGGACGCCGCTAAAGAACGCCTTAACGAGCTTGCCGATGAAAGATCCGCACTTCGCACCACCGAGGTAAAGAATAAGTATCAAAAAGAGATTAATGACGGTCAAAAAAAGCTCGACGAAGCAAAAGAAAAGTTGGATAACGGCAAAAAAGAGCTTGATAAAGGAAAAGCCGCAATCAGCGAGAACGAGGAAAAGCTCAAAAACGCGAAATCAGAGCTCGACAACGGTCAACAAACGCTGGATAGTTCAAAATCCAGACTGGACAGTGCCGAAGGCACCCTGAGCAGCTCCAAGGATAAACTTGACTCAGCCGGAAATGAGCTTTACACCTCAAATCAAAAACTTGCTGCCGCAAAAGCCGAGCTCGACGCAAACAAGAAAAAACTCGACGCGGCAAAAGCCGAGCTCGACGCAAACAAGCAAAAGCTCGACGATGCCGAAGCGGAGCTCAACTCTGCGAAGGAACTGCTCGACTATGCCGAACAGGCACTGAAAGAAGCAAAGAGCGTTACACCCGAAGAGCTCGCGGAGTATACTCCCGAGGAGATAGAGGCTTATCAAGAGCTCTTGGCAGGTGCCGAGGAGCTGTATAATCAGGGCTTGGCGGAGTATAATAAAGGCAAGCAGCAGTATGACGCCGGCAAAGCCAGATATGACAGTGCTTTGGCACAGTACGAAGCCGGCAAAGCCAAGTATGACAGTGCCTTGGCGCAGTACAACGCAGGCAAAGCCAAGTATGATTCAGGCGCGGCTGAATATTATTCCGGCTTATCGCAGTATGAGTCGGGTCTTGGTGAATATAACAGCGGCAAGGCGCAATATGACGAAGGCGTCGAAAAGCTCGCTGAAAACAAGCAAAAATACGAAAACGGCGTCAAGGAACTTGAGAACGCCAAAAAGATCCTCGCCGATAAAGAGAAAGAGTACAACAACGGCTTGGAAGAATATAAAAAGAATCTTCAAAAGCTGGACGACGCAAAAAAGAATTTCGCCGAACTTAAGGATTGCAGCTGGTACGTTTTTGATGTAGGGTCTAACGGCGGATATATGCATCTTTCGCTTTCTGCAAAGAGCATCTCCAGCCTGAGCATCACCTTCTCGCTGTTCTTTGTTGTCATCGCGGCACTCGTTATTTACACGACAATCAAGCGTATTGTGGACGAGCAAAGAAAGCTGGTAGGCACATCAAAGGCACTCGGCTTCTTCAACAGCGAGATTTTGGGAAAATATCTTGTATTTGGTATCAGCGCGACCATCGTCGGCGCGTTGATCGGTATCATAGCCGGATACTTTGTAATTCAGGGTGTGGTGCTCAACTCTTACGCTAATATGTATGTAATCGGAGCGATTCCGGCAGGACTTTTGGTCGGCACCTCTGTGCTCGCTGTCGGTCTGGCAATCGTGCTTGCCGTGGCGGCGGTAACAATCTCCTGTCTGAGCCTTATGCGATCAACCGCAATGGATTTGATGAGAGAAAAACAGCCGAAGGCTTGGAACAGCTCCAAAAAATCCAAGAGCGGCGGCAGTCTGTATTCAAGGCTGATTCTCCGAAATATGCGCTCGGACCTTGCACGCGTTATAGTGACTACCGTCAGCGTCGCGGGATGCTGCGCGCTTCTGGTAATCGGATTTACCCTGCGCGGCAGCGTAGGCAGCGTTGCCGATAAGCAGTATGGTGAAATCGTTAAATATGACGAAAGACTGACCTTTAACTCCGGCACATCCGAGAATGCAGAGAAAGAAATCGAAGCAATCCTTGATGACGCAGGCACAAAGTGGGTCAAGGCACAAAGCGGCTTCCGCGCGTTTATGGCAGGCAGCGACGTAGAGTACACCGACCTTATCTGCGGCGATATGGAAGCACTCTCCGAGTTTTATAACTTTAAGACATGGAAAGGTGACAGTAAGCTCCCGACCGACGCGGACGGCGTTTTCATCCAATCCAGAACCACCGAGACCTCGGGTAAGAATCAGGGCGACGATATCATTATCTACGACGGCACCATGGCACCGAATGATGTAAAAGTCGCAGGCGTGTTCAACAACTATATGGGACGAAATATGATTATGAACGAAGCGTCCTATGAAAAGTACTTCGGCGAAAAGCCTGTGATGAACACGTATTTTCTGTATTTGAACGGTGCCGACAAAGATAAGCTGGTTGAAAAGCTCAATCAGGTCAAGGGATACGAGAGCCTTTCTCCGGCTGCTGAGGATAAAGGTAAGCTGGAGCTCGTGACTAACGTATTCAACAAGGTTGCAATCCTTCTGCTTGTAATAGCAGGTTTGATGGCGTACTTCATTCTTCTTAACATCACGAAGATGTACGTAAACCAAAAGACGCGCGAGCTGACGATTATGCGTATCAACGGCTTCACCGTAAAAGAGGTAAAAAGATATCTGAATACCGAAACAATAATAACCTCGATAATCGGTATCCTGCTCGGTATCGGAGTCGGAGCTTTGATGGGCTATATCGTTATCAGGTTTATCGAAATGCCGCACGCCCAGTTTGTCAGAACCCCATATGTGTTGGGATGGCTGATCAGTGCTGCAATTACAGCGGTATTCTCCATTGTAATCAACGCGTTCGGGACAAGAAAGGTAAAGGATCTTAAACTGACCGACGCTTGATAATCAATATCAAATAATTGTATGAGGCTGTGGTTCAAATGAATCACAGCCTCTTTTATGTTAAGTTTATAAAATAACAAAATTTTCAAGCAATAAAAATAAATATTCTCCTAACAATACTATTGCGGCGAAAAGTTGCGAAGGCAAATCGTCGCTTAATATAGATAACAAGGAGAAAAACAGTTATGTCAAGAAATAACAGCAATCAGATTAACGTACCTGAGGCAAAGGAAGCCATGAACCGTTTTAAGATGGAGTGCGCAAACGAAGTAGGCGTTAACCTCAAGCAGGG
>CAMNHG010000158.1 GCA_946539105.1 uncultured Clostridia bacterium
TCACCGCGCTGTATATGCTGATTGTCCCCATACTCAACTTTATAATATTCAGAAAACGCAATCCGTTTACGGTTTGGATTGCCGTGCTTATGGGAATTTTCGGAATGTACCTTCTGTGTATGAACGGCGGTTTCAGCCTTTCACAGGGCGATACTTATGTTGTAATCTGCGCGCTTATGTTCAGCGGACATATCCTGTGCTGCGACCGTTTTGTCGATAAGTGCAACCCGGTTAAGCTGTCGGCAATTCAGTTTGTCACCGCGGCGGTTGTTTCGTGGATAGCGGCATTTATAATGGAATCGCCGAGTATGGAAAAGATTATCTCGGCGGCTGTACCGATTCTTTACTGCGGGATAATCTCGGGCGGCGTCGGATACACACTGCAAATTGTCGCTCAAAGGTTTACCGACCCTACGGTAGCCTCACTGCTTATGAGCCTTGAATCGGTCTTTGCGGTAATTGCCGGCACAATGTTTTTGAACGAGCAAATGAGCATACGTGAGCTTATAGGCTGCGCGGTGATGTTCGCGGCAATTATTTTGGTACAGGTTCCGATTAAACCAAAAACTAAAAAGAGCAAATAGATATCATACCGCATATATCAAAGTACGATAAAGAGGAAGGAGATCCTTTGCTTCGCTCAGGATGACAACAAATAACATAGAGCGGCAAAAAAACTTAGGACGGTAATAAAAACTCAGGATAACGATAAAAGGGGCATCGCATTATTAATGCGACAGCCCCTTCTGTTTATAATCAGCTATTTATTTTTTGATCTCCGGTTGTCCAAACCTGTTTTTTGTTCGCGTTTTCGGGCTTGTTCTGCGCCATTACGCCCGCGAGAGGATGAGGAACGTAAGGTTCTTCAAGATATGATAGCTCTTCCTCGGACAGCTCCAAATCTACCGCCTTTGCCGCGCCCTCGATATGGTGCAGCTTTGTCGCTCCTACTACGGGAGATGTAACCTTGGTAAGCAGCCACGCAAGCGAAATTTCCGTCATTGTTACGCCGTGCTTTTCAGCAAGCTCAGCAACGCGGCTGATAATTACGCCGTCCTGTTCGGCAGTAGCGTCGTACTTGAATTTTGCGTATGCGTCCTCCGCCGCGCGTTTGGTAGAATTATCTCCGGGTAAGCGCGAAAGACGTCCGCTTGCCAGCGCGCTGTACGGAGTCAGCGCGATATTCTCCTCACTGCAATATGGTACCATCTCGCGCTCTTCCTCGCGGAAAATCAGGTTATAATGCCCCTGAACGGACACAAACTTTGCAAAGCCTTCCTTTTCCGCAAGCGCGTTTGCCTTTGCAAGCTGCCACGCGAAACAGTTTGAAATGCCGATATATCGCGCTTTTCCGGCCTTTACAACGCGGTTAAGTCCGTCGAGGATATCGTAAATCGGCGTGTTCCAGTCCCACATATGATAGATGTACAAATCCACATAGTCCATACCGAGGTTTTGCAGGCTGGTGTTTATCATATTTTCAATATGCTGCTGACCGCTTATGCCGTTTTCAATTTCATCAGCCGTGCGCGGAAGAAATTTTGTTGCGACTACAACTTCGCCGCGCTTTGCGAAATCCCTGAGTGCTCTGCCTACGTACTGCTCGCTTGTACCGCTTTGATAGCCGATTGCGGTGTCGTAGAAGTTTACGCCGAGTTCCAGTCCGCGCTTTATAATCTCGCGGCTGTTGGCTTCATCTATCGTCCAGCTGTGCTGACCTCTTGACGAATCGCCGAAGCCCATACAGCCCATACAGATACGTGACACGTTTAATTCCGAATTACCGAGTTTTGAGTATTTCATTTTGCCCTCCGTTATGACAGCTTCAAGCCCTTTATCCAGCCTTCGATATCCGAGGAGCTGCTTAGGCGTTCGCCCTCAAGCCAGTTGCCGCTTTTGGCGTTTTCGGCAAGGTTTGTACCGCTTGAGCCGATTCCCGAACCGCCCGAGGTGCAGAAGGGAATCATTGTCTTTCCGTTAAAATCATAGCTCTCGACAAAGGTGTCCATAATGCGAGGTTCCTCTCCCCACCAAATGGGATAGCCGATGAAGATTATGGAGTAACCGTCGAGATTTACCTTATCGCTGCCGATTTCGGGACGGACGGATTTATCGTTTTGCTCCTTTGTTGTGCGGCTGTTTTTGTCGTTCCAGTTAAGGTCAGCCTCGGTGTAGGTCTGAGCCGCTGAAATCTCGTAGGTATCGGCGTTTGTTACCGATGCGATTTTCTCGGCAACACCCTTTGTGGTGCCTGTCGCTGAGAAATAAACCACAAGGGTTTTGCTTTCGTTTGAGCTTGTATCGGCGGCTTTTTCAGTTGCCGATGACTGCTCATTTGATGAAGCCGAGCTCTGCTTTTCGGTTGCCGCAGCGGATGTCTGCTGCTCGGTCTGCAACTGTGAGCTGTTGTCTGTCTTTGCACCGCAGGCTGTTAAGGCAAACAGCATTACTGCCATTAAAACGAGTGCGGAAACCTTGATGAATTTTGAATACTTTACTGACATATAATTACCTCACTATTTTAATTTATCGTAATCTTCCGAAGCAACTGCTTCGAGCCATTCGGTTGATGTACCGTCGCCGTCTACCTCGATTGCGAGGTGAGAGAACCAAGAATCCGCAGCCGCGCCGTGCCAGTGCTTTACCTCGGCAGGGATGTTGATTACCGTACCGGGCATTAACTCGACAGCCTCTTTGCCCCACTCCTGATAATATCCGCGTCCGCCGACGCAGATTAGCATTTGTCCTCCGCCGCTCTTTGCGTGGTGAATGTGCCAGTTGTTGCGGCAGCCGGGTTCAAATGTTACGTTGAATATCGGCACCTGCTCGGTTGAAACCGGTGCGAGGTAGCTTTGACCTACGAAAAATTGTCCGTAGGGATTGGGCTCGCCTATCGGGAAGAAAATTGTATTTGCAAATTTTTCCTTATCGGTCTGAGCAGGAGCTTCCTCGTTCCAGACCTCCTTTGCAAGACGGAAAACCGCCCAGCCCTTCGGCCAGCCGACATACATTGTCGCGTGGGTGATAATCGCTGCAATTTCTTCCTTGGTTACGCCGTGCGCCTTGGCGTTTTGCAGATGGTAGCAAAGCGATGAATCCGTAATTCCCGACGCCATAAGCGACACTACGGTGATGATACATTTTGTTTTTACGTCGATTGCTTCTTCGTTCCAAACCTCGCCGAACAGCACATCGTCGTTTAAGTGTGCGAAAGTCGGAGCAAATTCTCCGAGCTGTTCTCTGCCTGCGGTCTGTACAATTTTTTCTTTCATTTCAAAACCTCCTAAATTATTCTTTAGCCATTAACAATTTTTTTGCGCAGGTGTATGAGAGCTCATAAATGCTGTAAAAAACATATCCTACCTCTGCCTGCTCCATGGCGTTTTTCTGCTTGTCGGTCACTACTGTGTAGGGGTAAATTCCGTAAATAAACGGAAAGAAACAGTAGATAAATTGCTGTCTGTCATTTTCACTCATATCAGCACAAAACTTTTTGAGCATTTCATCAACCGCTTTAAGCGACTTTCCGTATGCCACCTTGAACTCGCAGAGGCGTTCCTCACGGCTGTTTTCCTCCATATCGTAGTGGTTCATACTCATCAGCTTTAACAGCAGCCTGCGCTTCTCAAGCGAAGCGGCAAGGGCTTTTGCAAGCTCATCCTTTGTCATACTGTCATT
>CAMNHG010000159.1 GCA_946539105.1 uncultured Clostridia bacterium
TGAACCGTTTTAAGATGGAGTGCGCAAACGAAGTAGGCGTTAACCTCAAGCAGGGTTACAACGGCGACCTCACATCTCGTCAGGCTGGTTCTGTCGGTGGCCAGATGGTAAAGCGTATGATCGAATCATACGAGAACGGTATGAAGTAATTACGCCGAAAGCGTAAAATCATAACCGATTAATTAAACGGTTGTATCAGAGCAAACTTTGATACAACCGTTTTGCCTTTTATATAGTAAAATATTGACGTAGCCGAATAGATATGATATTCTAAAAGTATAAACATAAAGGAGGTTTTGTTGTGAGAACAATCTCAAAAAGAGTAATTTCGATTCTCCTTGCGGTTTTGCTTATCGCGTCAATGTCGATAGTCGCGGTATCTGCACTTGGGGAGTACACTCCGTCCGAGGGAGTAAAAACAAATACGCTTTACTTCGCAATGCCCGGATTATGGGCGAATGACACAACCCGCGCACAAAATAACGTCTGCGGAGCGTATTGGTGGAGCGGCAGCGACCAGCCCGATTACGCGATTGAAGGCGTTTATAAAAACTGGCCCGGCTGGAGGATGAAAAGCGACGAAAATATAAAAAATCTGCGCACTATCCAAGTTCCTCAAAATGTAACAAGCATTAACTTTGATAACTTTATCGACGGAGGCGAGGACGAATCCGCGCCTGTTTTCAAGCTCGCGAAGCAGACGGTGAACATCAACATCGAGGGCGATTGGGAGACCGACAACACACCTTGCTTTGTTGATTTGTGGAATTATGTTTCTCCGTATAAATCCACGATTGGAAGCGACAATGTAATTCAGATTGACGATTTCGGTACATACTCTCGCAACGTGTATTTTAATACAGAGTTCAGCGAGTACACGCTTTCATGTGACAAAATGATTTATGTTGTAAACCTCGAGGGTGAAACCGCGGACAGCACTACTCATAAGTATGGCGGACAGTTCTACTTCTATTACGGCAACGGCGAATACGGCGCAATGCCGACGAAGCAACTCCTCACACAGACTATGAATGTCCGTTTTGATTCCGACGGCAAGGCTGTGACCGACGGCGAAACTCTTGACACCTGCGGAAATATTACCAGAACCAAAGACGACAATAATTTTGTCGCTTACGGCAAGTTTGACGAGGGCAGGTATATTGAAGGCTACGACGCCAAGGCGGACGTAAGAGATTACACTCCCTCAGCCGGCACGGAAACCAACAGACTGTACTTTGCGATGCCGGGTATCTGGGCAAATGAAATGACAAGAGCTCAGAACAACGATTGCGGAGTTTACTGGGGGACAGGAACCGACAGCCCCGACGACCGCCCTGAGCTCAACTACCACGGCTGGCCGGGCTGGAGAATGAAGGCAGACAGCGACATTAAGAATCTCAGATATATCGACATCCCGACCAACGCGCCTAATATTAATTTTAACAACTTTATCGACGGCGGCGAGGATGAAAATGCTCCGATACATAAGCTCGCGGTTCAGACTCCGAACATCAATATCGAAGGCGCGTGGGAGGAGTTTGACCAGGATCCGTATTTCGCGGACATCTGGAGCTACATAACCGTTAAGGGTTATAAGGACGGCATTAAAAAAGGCGGCTTCAAAGTTCCCGAGTTCGGCGATTACGCAGGCAACTTATCATACAACGAAGAATTTGAAGATTATGTTTTCTCGTTCGATAATATGGTATATGTTGTTAATTTGGACAGCGACAGCAGCTATGGCAGATTTTACTTCTACTACGGCAACGGCGAGTACGGCAGATGGCCTACAAAAGAACTCCTCACCGAGCACGACTTTGTAGATTTCGACGCTCAGGGCAATTTAATCACCGACGGCGAATTATTTGACAAAAACGGCAATGTCTACAGAACCTTCGGCAAAGAAAACTACACCGTTTATGGCAAGTTCGACGAGGGTAAGTATATTGAGGGCTATGACGCCGACATTCCGGACAATCAGGAATATCTTATCGGCGACATCAGCTTTGACGATGTTATCAGCGTAAATGACGCGACCTTGGCTCAGCAGTGCGCGGCAGAGTTGATTGAGTTCAACGATGTTGAAAAGTTTGCTGCTGACTGCAACGGCGACGGAATTATCAGTGTAGCAGACGCAACCTTGATTCAAAAGTACGCGGCTGAGTTTACAGAGGATTTGCTCCTGACAGGCAAGCGTATGAAAATGAAATAAGCTAATAAACAAAAGACGGCGTTCCGAAAATCATCGGAACGCCGTTATAATATGCAATTATTTTTAAGCCTCGGCTCTGTTGATTGCGTTAAGTACGCCGAGCACGGAAGCAACGTTTACGTTTGAATCAATGCCGATACCGAAAATATTATTTCCGTCCGGCTTCTTCAATTCAATATAAGACACCGCTCTCGAATCCGAGCCGTGCGATATAGCGTGCTGGCTGTAGTTAATGAACTCGTATTTATCGAGACCGACTTTCTTGAGCGCGTTAAAGAACGCGTCAATCGGGCCGTTACCTGTTCCTTTGAGCTTAACCTCGTCGTTGTCGCCGATTTTCATAATGCCCTTAAAGTGAACGTAATCTTTGCCGTTTTCGCTTTCCTCATAAATTTTTCTGCTCTTGAGTCTGTACTTCATCGGGTGGTTGAGGTAGTTCTGCTCGAATACCTCATACAGCTCCTTCGGAATCAGCTCGCGCTCAAGCTCTTCACACTTTGCCTGAACGAGCTTAGAAAACTCGGGGTGCATTCGTTTCGGCAAATCAAATCCAAAGTTGTTGCTCATTACAAACGCCGCGCCGCCCTTGCCGGACTGTGAGTTAATTCTGATAATCGGCTCGTACTCTCTTCCGACATCGGCAGGGTCAATCGGAAGATACGGAATCTCCCAATATTCCGTGCCGCTGTCCTTCATATACTGATAGCCCTTGTTTATAGCGTCCTGATGCGAGCCCGAGAACGCGGTAAATACCAGCTCGCCGATGTACGGCTGACGCGGGTCAATCTTCATACCGGTGCAACGCTCATAAATATCGCGGAGCATAGGCAGATTCGAGAAGTCGAGCTTCGGGTCAACACCCTGGGTAAACATATTAAGTCCCATCGTGACTATATCCATATTGCCGGTTCTTTCGCCGTTGCCGAACAGTGTGCCTTCAACTCTGTCTGCGCCGGCGAGCAGTGCCAATTCTCCTGCAGCTACACCGCAGCCGCGGTCGTTATGAGGATGAACGCTGATGATAGCCGCCTCGCGGTTTTTCATATGGCGGATAAAGTACTCAATCTGATCCGCAAAGGTGTTCGGTGTACACATCTCAACGGTGTTCGGCAGGTTGAGAATAATGGGATTCTCCTTGGTAGAGCCAAGCTCCTCCATTACTCTGTCGCAAATTGCAACCGCGTTGTCAACCTCGGTACCGCTGAAACTCTCGGGCGAGTACTCAAAACGGATATTGGTATCTCCGGTGTACTCGTCTGTCAGCTTTTTAATAAGCCTTGCGCCGTCAACTGCGATGTCGATAACGCCTTGCATATCGGTCTTAAATACAACCTTCCTCTGTAAAGTAGAGGTGGAGTTGTAGAAGTGAACAATAACGTTTTTAGCACCCTTAATCGCCTCAAATGTCTTGCGGATAAGGTGCTCTCTCGCCTGAACAAGAAC
>CAMNHG010000160.1 GCA_946539105.1 uncultured Clostridia bacterium
TTCCGATTTACGGCACACCCTTAACCCTCGGGCTTCTCGGCAACAAGCTAAGAGAGCACAGCCTGTTTAACAAAACAAGGCTTAACGAGGTTCAGGCCGGCGAGACAATCAAGCTGGGCTGTATGAGGATTAAGTTTATCCACGTCAATCACTCAATCCCAGACTCTGTTGCGTTCGCGATAGAAACTCCGGGCGGAACAATCGTCCACACGGGCGACTTCAAAATTGACTGCACGCCTATTTCGGGCGAAATGATTGACCTTTCCAGCTTTGCCAGAGTCGGTGACGACGGAGTTTTGGCTCTACTCGCCGAAAGCACCAACGCGGAACGCCCCGGTTATACGCCGACCGAAATGCTCGTTTCCGAAAGCCTTGACAACCTTTTCAAAAAGGCTGAAAACTACAGAATAATTATCGCGACCTTCGCGTCTAACGTCAACAGAGTACAGCAGATTATCAACTGTGCCGACAAATACGGCAGAAAGGTTGCGTTCTCGGGCAGAAGTATGGTCAACTATATGGATGTTGCGCAAAAGCTGGGCTATCTGACCGTGCCCAAGAATATCCTTATCGACCTTGATATGCTCGACAAATATCCGCCGAATCAGATTGTTCTTGTCACAACAGGCAGTCAGGGCGAGCCGATGAGCGCGCTGTCGCGTATGGCGTACTCCGACCACCGCAAGGTTATGGTGGGCGAGGGAGACTTCATCATCATTTCGGCAAACCCGATTCCCGGCAATGAAAAGACCGTCGGCAATGTTGTCGATGAGCTCCTAAAGCGCGGATGCAAGGTGATCTACGAGAGTATGTATGACGTCCACGTATCAGGCCACGCCTGTCAGGAGGAGCTTAAAATAATCCACAGGCTTGTAAAGCCGAAGTACTTTATCCCCGTGCACGGCGAGCAAAAGCACCTTCGCAAGCACGCGGAGCTTGCCGAGTTCCTCGGAATGGACAGAAAAAATATCTTCATTCCGGATGTCGGCACAACCGTAGAGGTAAACGAAAATTATATGAAAGAAGCCCCGTCCGTACCCGCAGGCAAGGTATTTGTTGACGGTCTCGGCGTAGGCGACGTCGGAAGCATAGTTTTGCGCGACCGCAAGCACTTAGGCCAGGACGGACTTATCATCATAGTTGCTTCCCTCGACGTTTACGACGGCCACGTTATCAGCGGACCCGACATTGTATCACGCGGATTTGTTTATGTCCGCGAAAGCGAAGGTCTGCTTGACGAAGTTAAAAAGCTCGCCCTTGATATTCTCGAGGATTGTGCCGAGAAAAATATCCACGAGTGGGGCATAATCAAAAACAGAATTAAAGATGAAATTTCCAAGCTGATTGCGCAGAGAACAAGACGCGCGCCTATGATCCTCCCGATTCTCCAGGAGGTATAATCAGCGACTAAGAGGTAATTAATGAAAAAAAGACTTTGGACACTTGCGCCGTGGTTTTTAATATTCAGCGCGGTGATGTTCGCTATGGCGTCTTTCACATTACAATACAATAAAACCCTGTGTTATATCGAGTACGGTGTCGCGACCCTTTCGGCGGTGCTGGTTATGGCGTTTTCGTTCTGGTTCCGCGGATATATACGCAAAATGGTCAAGAGCACGGCAAACCGTATTAACGGCTTCAACGCCGATTATCTTGACAAATACAAATTTCCTGTAGTAGCCGTGGGCGAAAAGGGCGATATTTTCTGGTGCAATTCGCGATTCAGAAGGGTTCTCGGAAGCCGAAGCCCCGAGGGCGAGAGCATTAACGCCTATCTTTCGGGCAAGGATGTGTTTGACATTGTTGACAAAGACGGTGTTGACGTAGCTATCAACGGCAAGGAGTTTACGGTTTACGCGGTTTGGGCAGGTGACGGCGTTATTTGTCATTTTATTGAGAACACCTACTACAAGGCGATTCTCAGGGAATACAACGCGTCATTACCATGCGTAGCTCTGATCACCTTTGATAACGCCGATGATTTTGTCACAAGCTCAGAGGAATTTTACTCTACCGTTGCTATTTCCGTAGAGGCCAACCTGCAGGGCTGGGCAGGCGACTATAATGCCATGTACAAAAAAATCAGCAATAACCGCTATATGATTATTTTCCGCGATACCGACGTCGATAAAATGATTGCGCAGCGTTTTCCGATTCTCAAAAATATTCGTTCAATCGGAACAGCGCGCTATGTTCCCACCATTTCCGTGGGCTTGGCACGCGGCTGCAAGTCTGTTCATGACAGCGAGATTGCCGCGCGCAAGGCACTTGAAATGTCGCTGGGCAGAGGCGGAGACCAGGTTGCGATTATCAGGGATAATTCCTACGAATTTTTCGGAGGCACCGCAACCACTACCGAAAAGGTAAGTAAGGTCAGGATGAGGGTAATCGCTAACGCCATAAGCCGCGCGGTTGCCGATTCCGATAAGGTTTACATAATGGGACACCGCTTTTCCGACCTCGACTGCATAGGCGCGGGAATCGGAATGCAGTGCATAATGGAAAAGAGCTTCAAAAAATACAGCAAGGTCGTAGTAAACGAGGAGACCTCAATGGCGCGCCAGCTGATTGACTACGCTCGCGAAAAGCTCGACAGCGATATTTTTATTACTCCGAGTGAAGCTATTAGGGGCATAACCGCCAGAACCCTGCTGATTATTGTGGACACACACATCAAAACCTCGCTCGAAAGCGCGGAGCTTTACGAAAAGTGCAAAAGGGTGGTTTTGATTGACCACCACCGCAGAGCGGTTAATTATATTGACAATTCGCTGGTATTCTGTCACGAGCCCTCGGCGTCGTCAGCCAGCGAAATGTGCAGCGAGATTATCAGCTATCTCGACGACAAGCCGCTCGGCTATATTCAGGCGGACGCGCTGCTCTCGGGTATTATGCTTGACACCAAAAACTTTGTGCTTAAGACAGGCGTGCGCACCTTCGAGGCGGCGGCATACCTCAGGCGCAAGGGCGCGAACACCCTTACGGTTAAGGAGATGTTCTCCGGAAGTATCGACACCTACCGCGAGAAGGTGGACTTTGTTGTTAACAGCGATGTTTACCGCGGCTGCGCTATTTCCGGTACAGAGAAAACAGCAAATGATTTGCGAATCGCGGCGGCACAGGCAGCTGACGAAATGCTCACTTTGCAAGGAATTGTTGCGTCGTTTGTGCTGTTCAAAGCTGAAAACAGGCTTAATATCTCCGCTCGAAGCTACGGCAGGCTGAACGTTCAGCTTGTTATGGAAAAGCTCGGCGGCGGCGGACACCAGACAATGGCGGCAACTCAGCTTGTAAACACTCCGCTTGAATCCGCGATAGAACAGCTGAAGCTCGCGATAGATGAGGTAATCGAAAACAGCGAGGAATAGAGCAATTAACAATTAACAATTAACAATTAACAATTAACAATTAACAGTGAACACTGTATCGGCATATAGAAAGGAAAAATATTATGAAGGTAATTTTATTACAGGACTTTAAGTCGCTCGGCAAAAAAGGCGAGCTCGTAGAGGTTTCCGAGGGCTACGGAAGAAATTTTCTTCTTCCCCGAAACATCGCAAAGGTGGCAAATGCTCAGGCGATGAACGAATATAAAAACGCGGAAAACTCAAAGAAGTATAAAATCGACACCGCAAAGGCTCAGGC
>CAMNHG010000161.1 GCA_946539105.1 uncultured Clostridia bacterium
AGCTAACGCATGGGTGTTGTTACCCAAATCAAAGATTTGGACAACACCTCAAATTACCAATTTTAAGGAAGGGACGGTGACAACAGAATGTTTCGCGGCATTACAAAGCGATGGATGCTCAACACGCTCAGTGTTATTTTGACCATAATTATTCTGATTGTCGTCGCCCTTATTTTTGTTGTTACCTACCTGTTCCAAAGCGGAATTGAACAAAGGCTCGCCTCTACCGGCAACGAGCTCAGCATTGTTTTTTCGGGATTTCAAAGTCCCGGTTCAACAGAGTTTACCTCAGCCGCGCGCGACTACATTGAGAACTTCGACAAAAAAGAAAATATGGGGGTTATGGTTCTCAATTCCACCGGAAAGGTCGTTTTAACCTCTACGGGTTTTCTGCCCGAGGATGATGAAAAATTCACCGATTTTGAGTCCGCTTCCGCAAGTGATGACGGCTATGCCTTTTGGCGCGGAACACTGCTTTCCGGCGAAGCCGCTATGAGCGAGACAAGGGTAATCAAGGATCCCGACGGCGCGGTTGTAGGCGCGATAAGGTACATAGTCAGTATGGAGCCCGTCAACAGCAGAATTATTTTGTCCGCGGTAATTATTATCGCAATCGGACTTATTATTTTGGGACTTGTTATTATCTCGGGCTTGCTGTTTATCCGCTCCATCGTTAAGCCGATTCAAAGGCTTTCGACTGCCGCAGGACAGATTGCGCAGGGCGACTTTTCCGCTTCGGAAAAAATCGAGCACAAGTACGACGACGAAATCGGCGATTTGTGCGACGCGGTAAGCGATATGGCTAAGGACTTGCAGACTACCGAGCAGATGAAAAACGACTTTATCTCGCGCGTATCTCACGAGCTGAGAACTCCTCTTACCGCGATTAAGGGCTGGGCGGAAACCATGCAGCTCAGCGAACGCGGCACGCTTGACCGCCGCACCTTTGACAAGGGCATGGGGGTAATTATTAAAGAGAGCACAAGGCTTACGGGCATCGTTGAGGAGCTGCTTGACTTCGGAAGAATCCAAAGCGGCAGAATGGTTTTGATGAATGAAAAAATCGACATCCTAGCCGAATTTGACGAGACCGTATATATGCTCAAGGAACGCGCCGTTGAGGAGGGCAAGCATCTTCTCTACGATGAACCCGAGGTTGTTTATCCCCCGGTTTACGGCGACAGAAACAGACTTAAACAGGTATTTCTCAACGTACTTGACAACGCGCTTAAGTACACGCCCAAGGGCGGCGTCGTAGCGGCGCAGGTCATTTACAGCAAGGATGAACCTGATATTATAAAAATTATTGTTACGGACACCGGCTGCGGCATTTCCGCCGAGGACTTGCCGAGGGTTAAGGAAAAGTTCTACAAGGCAAATCAGACCGTCCGCGGTTCGGGAATCGGACTCGCGGTTGCCGATGAGATTATGAACCTGCATCACGGCTCGCTGGATATTGAAAGCGGCGAGGGCGTCGGCACAACCGTAACGCTCACCTTCCCCATATATAAAGAGGGAAGCGAAAATAAAAAGACAGAGGTTGTTAAGCTCTAAAGATTAGAGTTAAGAGTTTAGAGTTTTGAGTTTTGAGGTGTTGTCCAAATCTTTGATTTGGGTAACAACACCCATGCGTTAGCTAATTATTTGTCATTACACTGTGACAGCCTCTATTTTTGAAAGGGTATATTTTATGAGTAAAAAGACAAAGAAAATCACTTCAATCGGCGGTAGCGCGCTGATTGAAGGTATTATGATGAGGGGCCCGAAAAAGAGCACGGTTTGTGTGCGCACTTCCCCCGATGAAATTTATTCGGAGGATATCAGCATAACCACAATCCCCTCTAAATACAAGATTTTTAAGCTACCGTTTTTAAGGGGCATCGCAGGCTTAATCGACTCTATGAGACTTAGCTACAAGTCCCTTATGCTCTCAGCCGACAAGGCGATTGAATCCGCCGAGATTGAGGAAGAACCATCTAAATTTGAAAAATGGCTTGATGAAAAATTCGGCGATAAGCTCGTTAAGGTGCTTATGGTTATCGCCTCGGTAATCGGCGTGGCGTTCGCAATCGGACTGTTTTTCTTCCTGCCCTCTTTCCTGTTTGATCTTTTATCAAACATTATCCCGGCGTTCAGGGCTGACGGCAACTCAAATCCCGAGATGGTAAGGCTTTGGAAGTCAATCTTCGAGGGCGTTTTGAAGATTGTGCTGTTTTTATCGTACATTGTAATCGTGTCGCAGACTCCCGATATGAAACGCGTATTTATGTATCACGGCGCGGAGCACAAAACGATTTTTTGCTACGAAAACGAGGAAGAACTGACCGTTGAAAACGTAAGAAAGCAGACCCGCTTTCATCCCCGCTGCGGCACCAGCTTTATGGTAATTATGCTGATTATCGGCATTTTGGTAGGTCTTTTAATTCCCGCAAATCCGTTCGGAATCGCGTTTTTAAGACCGGTATTTAAGATTTTGCTCATTCCGCTCGTATGCGGACTCGGCTATGAGCTGATTAAGCTGTGCGGCAAGCACGACAACGTGCTTACAAGAATTATCGCCGCACCGGGACTTTGGGCGCAGAGAATCACCACAAAAGAACCCAAGGACGATATGATTGAGGTCGCTATCAAGGCGATTGAGTCGGTTATCCCCGAGGACGGTTCCGATATTGTCGGCGGCTGCGGATGCTAAAGGATATTTACTTAAAATTACGCTCGATTCTTGAGGAAGCCGATATTGAAGCTGCCGGACTTGAGGCAAGGCTTTTGATTGAGGATGTTACGGGTATGAACCGCGCGTCTCAAATTGCAAACTCAAATACCGAAATCAGTCCCGAGCTTGAACAAAAGCTAATCTCTATGGCGCGAAAGCGCGCTGAACATATGCCTTTGCAGTATATTTTGGGCAAGTGGAGCTTTATGGGCTTTGAGCTTAAGGTCGGTGAGGGCGTGCTGATTCCGCGCGACGACACCGAGGTGCTTGTAGGTCTTTGCCTTGATTATCTGAAGGATTCAGACGGCAAAGCCGCGCTCGATTTATGCGCCGGCAGCGGAGCAATAAGCGTCGCGCTTAACAAGCTCGCCGGTGCGGAGGTCACCGCGGTAGAGCTTTCTGACAAAGCATATAATTTTCTTTTAGAGAATATTAAAGTTACTGATATAAAGCCGTACAACGGCGATATTTTTGAGTGTTACAGGGATTTTGAAGCGAATAGCTTTGACCTGATAGCATCGAATCCGCCATATATAAAATCAGATGATATTTGCTCGCTGCAAACCGAGGTCGGTTATGAGCCGAAGACGTCTCTCGACGGCGGCACAGACGGGCTTGACTTTTACCGCGCGATTGTAAAACACTGGTCTCCCCTGCTCAAAAGCGGCGGAGCAATGGCGTTCGAGCTCGGCGAAGGTCAATCGGATTACGTCAGCAGGCTTATGTCTGAATACGGCTATACAAATATTAAAACAGCGAAGGATTTTGGAAATACCGAGAGGGCGATTATCGGTATTTTACCCTGAGCATTGTACAATTATCGGTACAATGCAAGGAATTTAGAAAATTTGTTCGAACTTTTTGCCCCCAATCCATTGAAATTTGGATTGGTATGATTTATAATTACTCTTGG
>CAMNHG010000162.1 GCA_946539105.1 uncultured Clostridia bacterium
GAGCTGTACACCCACTACAACGGCGGCGAGCCTGATTGGGTACTTGTAGAAGCCAACTTTTTCCATCCCGAGCCTGATTTGGAAACTTTTGTTCACATCGGCGGAGCAGGCGGAAGAACAATCTTCGGACCGTCAATCGGCAGTCCGTTTTTAACAGGCTACGGCGTTTATGACGTTAAAGACGGTGAATACTACGGCTTTGAACAGTTTGCGGACAATGATTGCTCATTCTTCACTGTAGTTGACAAGCTACCGTTTGATTGCACAAAATATGACGGCTTGCTCGACGCTTTAGCCGACTTGAATATCGGCGAAATAACCGGCGACGCAAACAATGATAAATCTATGGATATTCTCGACGCGACACAAATTCAAAAGGCTTCGTCGGAAAAAATAAAGCTCGATAAGGATTCGGAAGCGTTAGGCGACGTTAACAGCGACTACAAAACCGATGTTCTCGATTCAAGCATAATCCAAATGGCACTCGTAGCAGAATAAACAATATTTACGCAAAAACAGGGTTCGGAAATTCCGAGCCCTGCTTTTGTAATTGCAGGGTTCACCCTTAACTGTACCGCGGTCAGACGCGTTACTTTCACCTGCAAAAATATAATATTTCAAAAAACTTAAAAATAAATGTAACCAAAACGCGTTTTGATGTGTTTTATTTATATATGGGTATGTGCGCGTTGATGACATTCGTAAATCTTTGTGCACCTTGCTCAAAAAAAAAAAAAAAACAGAGGAAAAATTCTACACAACGTATAGTGTACAATAAAAAAACGGTATGATATAATTAAAGTGAAATAATAGAATCTGGATATGATTCTATAAAAAATATATTCAAAAAAGAAAGGGTGACTTTTATGAAAAAGCTATTAGCAATTATTTTGACCGTCGTGCTGTTATCCTGCGCGTTTATAATTCCCGTTAGTGCGGTTGATGACGCGGAGAATGATTTGTTGTACTTGGATTCATTTAAGAAATTATTTGTTTCCGAAGAAGGAATGGGTGCAGAGCTTCTGTTCTACGAGGAGCTGTATTATAGCAAAGATAATAACGGCGATGTAGAGTGGGCTTTCATCCACGCTCAGGTCAATATGTTCTGTCCGGAAATTGTTGACAGAGATTTTCACGGTGTTCACGTTCAACAGGCAAACATTTACGTTCCGTTTGAGTTCGGCTACGGAGTATATGACGTCAAAGAGGACAGATTCTATGATCTTACCACGGTAAGTTATTATAATCAAACTCACGACACGCCAAAATATGAATATGCCTTTGATTTATTCAAATCATACTACAAGCCTGAGAATACAGGCAACCGGTATGAGGATTCCTTTGTAAATTGGTCTTTATCAAAGTACGGAGAAGACTGTTTGGACGATGGTTACAGCTACAATGAGCTGTACACCCACTATGACGGAGAGCAGCCTGATTGGGTGCTTTGTCAGGCGAGGCATGGAATTTGGACTTCTCCGATGATAACTTGGCTCAGGATTGGCGGTATAGGCGGAAGAACCGTAATTAATAATAACTGGGATCATCCGTTTATGTCCGGCTACGGTGTTTATGATGTTAACGCGGACAAGTTCTACGGACTTGAAGAATTGACAGAAGATCGCGTAATGCCCTCGAAAACAGATTTGTCGGCTGATAATTACGACGGCTTGACCGAAGCGTTAGCGGAATTGAATATCGGCTATGTGACCGGCGACGCCAATAAGGATAATAAGGTCGATATCCTCGACTCGGCATTTATCCAAAAGATTGCAGCCGGTAAAGCGAGCATAGATTATAATGATAAGATTGTATTGGACGTCAACCGCGACAACACAGTTGACATACTTGATTCGACAATTATCCAAATGGCTCTCGTAGCAGAATAAGTAAACAAATAAATATAAAAATCTCCGGCTCGGAACTGTAACGGTTCTGAGCCGGATTCATTTTAAATATTATATAGCTTGCAAAGCAAATTTAGCTTGGCAACGCCAAATTTAGCTGCGGCAAAGCCGCAATTTAACTCATCACACTTCAAGTTTCTTGATAGACTCAAACTCGTCTGTAATTTCCTTTGAAGGCTTCTTTGTAATGAGCGATACAACAATGTTTACAACCAGCGCGAGCGCAAAGCCTGCAACCAGTGAGTAAAGTTTTGTAGCGTCGTAAATTGTCTGACCGTTAATAATCGGCAGGTAGTCCCAAACGATTACAGTGAGCGCGCCTGTCGCCATACCGGCGATAGCACCTGCGAGGTTTGAACGTTTCCAGAACAGCGCGAGCAGTACAACAGGTCCGAATGCCGAGCCGAAGCCTGCCCATGCGTCGGAAACAAGTCCCATAATGCTCGAGTTCGGGTCAAGCGCGATAAGGAACGCGATAACCGCTACAACAACAACCGCAATTTTACCAACCCAAAGCGAGGTTTTTTCCGAAGCGTTCTTCTTGATAACGCCCTTGAACATATCCTCGGAAACCGCCGACGCGGTAACAAGCAGCTGGCTGTCCGCGGTGGACATAATAGCCGCCAAAATACCGCAGAGGAAAATGCCGCCGATGAAAATAAGAACGCCGTTTCCTGAGAACACCTGCTGAATCAGACGGATAAACGCTGTCTCACTGTTAGAAGCGTCAAGCTGCTGTGTAAGGAACGCTCTTGCGATAAGACCGATAAGGCAAGCCGCCGCAAGCGAGATAATAACCCAAACAATGGCAATTTTTCTTGACTTTTTAACCTCAGCCTCATTCTTGATTGCCATAAAGCGGATAATAATGTGAGGCATACCGAAGTAGCCGAGTCCCCACGCGAGGTTTGAAATAATCGAAACAGCCGAAACGTTAGAGCCGTCGTCGTTCTTCAGGAAGTTCAGGAAGTTTTCGGGATTGCTTACACCCTTAGCCGTAAGTGCTGTGGCAAAGCCCTGATCCCAAGTGAGTATTGTATATGCTACAATCGGAACAGCGAGAATCGCAACGAGCATTAAAAGTCCCTGAATAAGGTCGGTGGTGCATACCGCGCCGAAACCGCCGAGGAAGGTGTAAATAAGAATTACAACCGAAGCGATAATCAAGCCGATAAAGTAAGCTGTCTGGTCGAGCTGACCGTTTTCTCCGTGGCCGAAGAGAGTAGCAAACAGCTTTGCGCCCGAGCTGAACGCCGAAGCGGTGTAAACCGCAAAGAAAATCGCGATGATAATAGCGGACACAATCTTGATTACGCCGCGGTTATCACGGTAGCGGTTCTGGAAAAAGCTCGGAATTGTCAGCGAGTTTCCCGAAACAATGGTGTACTTTCTAAGTCTTGACGATACGATAAACCAGTTGAGGATTGTACCGATAAGCAAACCAATCGCAATCCACACCTCGCCGGTACCGGCAAGGTAAATTGAACCGGGAAGTCCCATCAGCAGCCAGCCGCTCATATCGGAAGCCTGAGCAGACATCGCCGCGGTCCATCCGCCGAGGTTACGGCCGCCGAGGAAGTAGTCCTCGTTGTTCTTCGTTTTTCTGGAGTACACAACGCCGATGACAATCATAATTACCATATACACGGCAAATGCACTCAGAATTATTATGTTTTCTGATGTCAAAATTTTCCCTCCTGTTTTTGTAACCGCAAAAT
>CAMNHG010000163.1 GCA_946539105.1 uncultured Clostridia bacterium
GCTTCCATTGTCGCGGCGTTTGAACCCGCGAACTCGACGTTGAAGTTTGCGGGAAGCTCGTAGGAATCCATAAGTTTCTGAGCGTCGCTGTTAGCCTGTGTTAATGTGCTGCCTTCCTTAACCTTGCCGGTTATTTCAACAAACCGCTTTTGGTCACGGCGTGTGATGATGTCCATTGACTCGGACTCTGAGATTGAAGCAACAGAGCTTAAGGACACCTTTTGGTCGTTGCCGTCCTTGTCGGTATATTTCAGGTTAATCGCGCCTACCTTATCGGGCGCGGTCTTTTGAGCTTCATCCTTTATTACAACCACATCAAGGCTTTTACCGCCGTCGGTCTTAAGGGTTGTAGAGGTCTTTTCGTCAGCTACCGCCTCGGCTACCTGCTGGAACACCTGAGCCACGGTCAGTCCCTTTGCCGCAGCCTTCTGTCTGTCTACAGTGACCTTGATTTCGGGGCTGGTCTCGGATGCTCCGCTGTCGGCTTCCTCAATGCTGTCAAGCTCACCCAGCTTCGTGCTGATGTCGTCAGCGGTGGTTTTAAGCTGTTTAAGGTCATCGCCGTACAGGTAAATCTGCACGTTGTTTTCTCCAATCAGGGTTGACATTGAGGTCATTGCTCCGCCTGTGCGGATTTCGCCCTTGACGTCGGCAAACTGCTCCTCAAGTTCCTTGCTTATCTGCGCGCCCTGCTTGATATAATCGGACTTTAACACGCCGTAAGCCATAACCGAGCCGTTGTTGTTTGATGACGAGCCGCCCGAGCCTGAACCTGCGCCTATGCCTAAAAGCGAGGATGAGCTGCCGACAAGTACTCCGACGGTCTCAAACTCGTCGCGTTCGTTAAACGCTTTGCTCAGTCTTTCACCCAGTGCCACCGCGTCGTCAAAAGTGGGATTATCGTCAAGCTCGATGGTGAGCTGTACCTGCTGGGTGCTCATCGACGGCATAAAGCTGAAGCCGCGCGCGAGAGTGAGCAGTCCGCTTGAAATAAGCAGCGCGACTGCCAAAAGAATTGCAAGCACCTTGTGCGCGAGCACAAAGCGAAGTGATTTTTCGTATCCGCGCATAACCCTGCTCTGTGAGCTTTTCGGCTGACGGATTTTTTTAAGCACGCGCTGGCTGAGCGCGGGTACAAGCGTAAGTGCGACAATAAGGCTTGCCAAAAGCGAGTAAGTTACCGTCAACGCCATATCAACAAAGATTTGGCGTGTGATGCCCTCGACAAACACAATAGGCGCGAACACGCAGATTGTCGTTAATGTTGAGGCGGCTATCGCGCCTGCAACCTGCCGCGCTCCGTTTAAAGCCGCGCTGATTGCGGAGTAGCCCTTTGCGCGCAGGCGGTAGGTGTTTTCTATTACTACAACCGAGTTGTCAACCAGCATACCTACGCCGACCGCCAAGCCCGACAGCGAAATCATATTGAGTGTAATTCCGCTGAAATACATCAGCACAATCGCAAAAATTACGCTGACGGGAATTGAGCAGGCTACAATTAACGTGGGCTTGATGTCGCGCAGGAACAAAAGCAGAATAATTATAGCAAGTCCCGCGCCCATAAGCAGATTTTGAAGCACGCTTTGAATAATTATGTGAATGTAGTCGCCCTGGCTGTAGAGGTTTGTAAACCTCAGTCCCTCGTAGTCGCCCTCGAGCTTGTTAAACTCTGCGTTAATATTGTCGCAGACCGTTGAGGTGGCAATATCGCTCTGCTTTGTAAAGCTGAGCACCACACCGTCCGAGCCATTGATTTTTGCGTAAATATCTTTGCTGTTGTCCGATACAAAGGTATCGGCAACGTCGCTTAGCCTGATTACTCCGATTCCGTCAATTTTGGTATCGAAAAGCGCGAGAGTCCCCAGCTCTTTTTCGTTTTTTACCTCGTCGCCGACGCGCACCATAAAGCGGTTGTCATTGTCGTCGGAAACATAGCCTGCCGGCATTGAAAAGCTCTGCGCCTTTAAAATATTCGACACGCTGTCGAGCGTAACAAGAGAATTTGCGTCAGCCTTGCTCTTTGCCTTGTCCTTTTCGTCCTTTATAGTGTCAGCGGACTTTTCAAGCTCCGCCTTGGCGGACTCAAGCTGGGCTGAGGCGAGGTTTACCTCGCTTTGCTTTGCGAGTAAAGCGGCGTTCGCCGACGACATCTTGAACTCCGCGCTTGACTGCTGTTCCGAGATAAGCGCGAGGGCGTCGTTTACGGAAACGCTCTTGTCGTCAAGTCCCGTGAGCGCGCCGTCAATCTGCTCTATTCCCTTGTCAATCTGCGCGATTTGTCCGGGGATTGCCTTAATGGTTTCGTCGAGCTTATCAACCTCCGAATCCATATCCGCGAGGGTTTTATTGAGGCTTTCAATAGACGCGTTAACCTGAGCCAAAGCCGTCTCAAGCTGCTTGATATTTTCGTCAATGTGCTCGATGTCAACGCCGTATGGCTTTAAGGCGGCTGTAAGACCTTCTATGCGCCTGTTAATCTCAGCCCTCTGCTCGTCGGTCAGGTCGGGGTTGTCCAGCTGCTCTGTAAGCTCGCTGTACTCGTCGCTGATTTTTTTGAGATTTTCGAGCTGTTCCTCCAGATTGTCCCTCTCAGCCGTCAGGCTGTCGTAGGTCTGCTTTAATTTTAGCAGCATTTGGTAGTTCTGCTCGAGCTGTTGCTTGGTGACGGTCAGTGCGGACTTTTGATTGAGCAGCTTCATCTTGGCGTCGAGAATCTGAATCTGACCGTTATCCGCCTGCTTTTTGGCGTCGGCGAGCTTTTTTGCTACCGCGCTCTGCTGGTTTTCAAGCTCGCTAAGTGAGCTGTCAATTACCGCCGCGCCGTCCTCGGCAGCGGAAATATTACCCTCAAGCTCATTTTTTGCGTCGCTGAGCTTATCCTCAGCCTCGGCGAACTGGTCGTCGAGCGCGGCGTTAATCTTTTGGTTGAGCGCGTCGAGCTTTTTTTGAGACAGCACGATGTTCTCTTTTTCCTTTAATACGCCGGTTGTGGATACCGAAGCCACGCCGTCGATACCCTCGAGCTTTCCGAGGATTTCGTCCTCTACAAAGTCTGAGATTGCAAGTCTGTCCTTGCCCTCGTAGTCAACCGCGGTCATAGCCACGGGAAGAATATTCGGGTTGATTTTAAGCATATAGGGACTTCCAACGGAATCGTCCCAGCTGTCCTTTATCACGTCCAACGCGGAGCGCACGTTAATTGTGGCGGTATCCATATTTGTACCGTCCTCAAACTCAACTATGAGCAGCGAGTAATTATCGTAGGACGTGGAATTTATACGTTTTACTCCGTCGATTACCGATACCGATTGTTCAAGCGGCTTTGTCACTGTCATCTCGACAGTCTCGGGAGTCTGCCCCGGGTAGGTAGTCAAAATTAATTGATAGGGCAAATCCAAATTCGGAAGCAAATCCGGAGTCATTCTGCTGAAAGCAACTATACCCAGCACTATAACCAATATAACCGCGACAAACACGGTCATCGGTTTTTTTACGCTGAATTTTGAAAGCATTTAATCACCTTGGTCTGAGCTAAATTACAGCTTACGCTGTAGCTAAATTCGCCTGTCGGCGAGCTAAATTGCGGCTTACGCCGCAGCTAAATTTGCCTT
>CAMNHG010000164.1 GCA_946539105.1 uncultured Clostridia bacterium
TTCACTTCTCCTTTAAATAATTAAACTCTAAACTCTAAACATTAAACTCTAAAAACGAGGTTTTTTATGAAAGATTTAACTGAAATCAGGGCTGAGATTGACAGCATTGACAACGAGCTGATCGCGCTTTTTAAGCGCAGGATGGACTGCTCAAGGGCAGTTGCCGAGTATAAAATGGCGAATAACATCCCGATTCTCAACGCAGGGCGCGAGGAAGAAATTTTAAATTCCGTCGAGCAAAAGGGCGGAGAATACGGCGAATACGCACGTGAGCTCTACAAAAAGATTATGGAGCTTTCGAGGGATTTGCAGGAAAAGATGATGTAAGTAGGGGCGTGCATTGCACGCCCGCGGGCGACCAATGGTCGCCCCTACAAATATAAAAAAACTGTCACCCGAAATGAGTGACAGTCTTTTTTTATCCGTTATTGATAATTTCTTTAATCTTTGCCTCTGCCGCAACGGCGTCAGCCTTGCCGCGGCTGTTCTTCATAACGTTGCCGACAAGGGCTTTGATCGCCTTTTCCTTGCCGTTTTTGAAGTCCTCAACCGCCTTCGGGTTGCCCTGAACCGCGTTTTTGCAGAGCTCGAGCAGGGCGTTTTCGTCAAGGCCTGCCATATCGCTTTCGCTGATAAAGTCGAGCGCGCCTTTGCCGGTGTCGAGCATTTTTTCAAGCGTAGCTTTTGCGAGGTTGTTGCGGATTTTTCCGCCGTCAATCAGCTTGACAAGCTCGTTGAGCCTTGCGGGCGTTACGGAAACGTCGAACACTTCCTTGTCCGCCTCGGTCTCTGTCCTGCGGAAAATCTGACCGATGATGAAGTTTGACACGGTTTTGGGGTTCTTAACGCCCTTTGAAGCCTCGTCAAAATACTCGCTGATACGTCTGTACTTTGTGAGCAGAGCGGCGTCCTTTTCGGGAAGTCCGATCTCCTCAACATACCTTTTATATCTGTCGGCAGGAAGCTCCGGAAGCTCGGCTCTGAGCTGCTCTACCTCCTCGCGCGGGATATTGATTGTCACCAAATCGGGATCGCGGAAGTAGCGGTAATCGTGAGCGTCCTCCTTGCTTCTCATCGACGAGGTTGTGCCTGTGGCGTCGTCGTAGCGCAGGGTTTCCTGAACGACCTTGCCGCCGCTTTCGATAAGGTCAACCTGACGGTCGTACTCGTACTCCATAGCCTTGGCTATGTTGTTAATTGAGTTCATATTTTTAATCTCGGTACGCGTGCCGAACTCCTCGGTGCCCTCGGGACGAACAGAGATATTTACGTCGCAGCGCATTGAGCCCTCCTGCATTTTGCAGTCGGAAACGCCGATTGCGCGCATAACCTGCTGGAGCTTTTCAACGTACTCCTTCGCCTCGTCAATCGAGCGGATATCGGGCTCGGAGACAATCTCAATCAGCGGAACGCCGCCGCGGTTGTAGTCAACATAGGTGTCGCCGTGCTGGTGAATCAGCTTTCCGGCGTCCTCCTCGATGTGGATGTGGTGAAGCCTGATTTTTCTGCCGTTACTTAGCTCAACGTAGCCGCCGATAATGAGCGGAGCGTAAAGCTGGCTGATCTGGTACGCCTTCGAAAGGTCGGGATAGCAGTAATTTTTTCTGTCCATTTTCGCGACCTCGGCGATTTCGCCGTGAACGGCAAGGCCTGCCTTAATCGCGAAGCGCACAACCTCGCGGTTGAGCACCGGTAGCGTGCCGGGAAGTCCGATGCACACCGGGCAGCAGTGGGTATTCGGCTCGCCGCCGAACTGAGTGGTGCAGCCGCAGAAAATTTTGGTCTTGGTAGAAAGCTCAATGTGGGTTTCAAAACCCGAAACTAACTCATATTTCACAGCTTAACACCCCACTTTGTATCCATAAATTTGTCAGGCTGAGCCTGCTGGTATTTATAAGCGGCGTTGAGGATTTCAGCCTCGCCGAAGCTCTTGCCGATAAGCTGCATACCGATGGGCATTCCGCTTTTGTTAAATCCGCAGGGGATTGATACGCCCGGAAGTCCGGCGATGTTCACCGGAACGGTGCAGATGTCTGTCAGGTAGGTTTCAACCGGGTCGCTGATTGCGTTGCCCTTTTCGAACGCGGTCATCGGCACTGTGGGCGCGAGAATAACGTCGCAGCTTTCAAACGCCTTGTTGAACGCGCTGATGATTGTGCCCCTGAGGTCCTGAGCCTTTTTGTAGTAAGCGTCGTAGTAGCCTGCCGAGAGCACGTATGTGCCGAGCAAAATTCTGCGCTTTACTTCCTCGCCGAAGCCCTCCGAACGCGTGCGGCAAATCATATCGTGAGTGCCGTTGTAGTGCTCGGTTTTATAGCCGTAGCGGATACCGTCGTAACGTCCGAGGTTTGACGAAGCCTCGGCGCAGGCGATGATGTAGTACACCGGAAGGGCGAATTTGAGAATCGGCAAATCGAAGTAGACGATCTCGGCTCCGAGCGACTCATAAACCTTAGCCGCCTCGAGAACAGCCTCCTTTACGTCGTCGCGGACGCCGTCGAGGTATTCGCGCGCGATGCCGATTTTCATTCCCTTAATATCGTTATTAAGCGTATCGAAGGTCGCTTTCGCGCTGCCCTTTGAGGTTGAGTCGCGCTTGTCCTGTTTTGAGATTGCGTCAAAGACAACCGCGGCGTCCTCTACGCTCTTGGTAATCGGGCCGATTTGGTCGAGCGAGCTTGCGTAGGCGATAAGTCCGTAACGCGAAACCGCGCCGTAGGTGGGCTTTAAGCCGACAACACCGCAGAACGACGCAGGCTGGCGGATAGATCCGCCTGTGTCTGAGCCGAGTCCGTAAGCCGCGATATTTCCGCCGACAGCACCGGCAACTCCGCCCGAGCTGCCGCCCGCAACGTGATTTGTGTTGAAGGGGTTAGCCGCTCCGCCGAAGTATGAGGTCTCACACGATGAACCCATCGCGAACTCGTCCATATTTGTCTTGCCGAGCATAACGGCGTTTTGATTTTGCAGAAGCTCCCAAACGGTAGCGTCATAAATCGGCTTGTAGCCTGTCAAAATCTTAGAACAGCAGGTGGTCTCGATCCCCTTGGTCGAGATATTGTCCTTTAAGGTCATCGGAACGCCCTCGAGCATACCGATTTCCTCGCCTGCCGCGATTTTTTTATCGACAGCCCCAGCTGTTTTCATCGCTTCATCCGCAGTTACGTTAACGTAAGCGTTAAGCTCGGAATTTGATTTTTCGATTTCATCAAGATAGCTCTTTGTAAGCTCGGCGCAGGAAAGCTGCTTGCTTACGAGCATTTCGTGAATTTTAGCAATAGAACCCATAATTACACCGCCTTACTCTCTGTTGCGCACGAGGAAGTGATCCTCTGCCTGCTCGGGAGCGTTTTTGAGGATTTCCGTGCTGGGGAACGACGGCACAACCTCGTCCTCGCGGAAAACGTTTGAGAGGTTGTTGATGTTGTCAAAACCCTCGCCGCCGGCAGGAGCGTTGTTGATAGTATCGGCAAAGTTTACAATCTCCTGCATTGACTTTGTGAGCCCGTCAAGCTCCTCCTCGGGAACAAACAGCTTAGAGAGCAGAGCGATATTTTCTACGTCTTCTCTTGTTACCATAGTTATCATCCTTTTATTAGAGTTGA
>CAMNHG010000165.1 GCA_946539105.1 uncultured Clostridia bacterium
ATATTGCCCATCGTTTCGCCGAGATCGGCGCCGACCGCGTCGAGGTATACGTCGGGATCGTCGAGCGACAGATCCTTGAAGAATACGCCGTTGAGATTGTAGTCGTAGTTCTGACCCGTATGCGCGAGAATGGTATCAAAATACTTTCTCGCTTTATTGATCACAGCGGCAAGGCGGATAATCTCCGGGCGTGTGCCGACGATGATCAGGAGCTTTAACTTGCCGTTATCCTTCCATTTTACGTTTGAATAATCGCTCATTTCAACGCCTCTTTTACATAGTCGGTGGTGAGGATCTTTGCGACTGTACCGTCGACATCCAGCAGATTGGTGTTGTGGCTGGTATAGGACTCGTCCGCCTCGGTGTCGACAACGCCCTTTACCACAAATTTATCGTAGTTCAAATCTCTGCTGTCGGCGGCAACACGGTAATAATTTCCCATATCCTCGGAGCGGAGCTTTTCTTCCTTTGTCATGAGGGTTTCGTAGAGCTTTTCGCCGTGACGTGTACCGATAATTTTTGTTCCGGTATCTCCGAAAAGCTGCTGAACCGCCTTTGCGAGAACGCCGATTGTTGAAGCGTCAGCCTTTTGAATGAACAAATCTCCGGGGTTCGCATTCTCAAACGCGAACTTTACAAGGTCAACCGCCTCGTCAAGGTTCATCAAAAACCTCGTCATTTCGGGATTGGTAATCGTAATAGGATTGCCCGACTTAATCTGGTCGATAAACAGAGGGATAACCGAGCCGCGGCTGCACATTACGTTGCCGTAGCGAGTACACGAAATTACCGTGCCGCCTCTTTCCGCGGCAACTCTGGCATTAGCCGTTACAACGTGCTCCATAAGCGCCTTTGAAATTCCCATAGCGTTAATCGGATACGCCGCCTTGTCGGTGGAAAGGCAGACAACGCGCTTTACTCCGCAGTCGATAGCCGCGTGGAGCATATTGTCGGTTCCCTCGACATTAGTGCGGACAGCCTCCATCGGGAAGAACTCGCACGACGGCACTTGTTTTAACGCCGCGGCGTGAAAAACATAATCAACGCCCCACATCGCGTCCTTAATTGACTGTGGATTGCGCACATCACCGATATGAAATTTTACTTTATTAGCGTAATCGGGAAAACGTGCCTGCAAGTCGTGGCGCATATCGTCCTGCTTTTTTTCATCGCGCGAAAAAATGCGGATTTCACCGATATCGGTTGTTAAAAAATGCTTAAGCACGGTGTTGCCGAATGAACCCGTACCGCCTGTAATCATTAATGTGGCACCGCTGAATGATGACATAGTGCTAACCCTCTTTACAGATATTTTTTAATGTAATGTCCATCTTTAAATTATACTTTTATGATAATTGTTTGTCAATAGATAACGGCTATAAATACACGCTTGAAGCGCGGTGGAAAATGATTTTTCGCCGTATACTTTTGCAAAAGCATAAAATCAATATTACCTGCAAAAAAAGGTTGAAGATTTTTTACCGGCGTGTTATACTTAAACCGGCAATAAAATACAACAAAAACAGAGAGGAGCTATAAAAATGATTGGCATTATCTGTGCGCTTAAGATTGAGGTTGACGGTCTTAAGGCGCTTATGGAAAACCCCGAAATCACCAAAAAAGCAGGTCTTGAATTTACAAGCGGTAAGATTTTTGACAAGGACGTTGTGCTTTTGGAGTGCGGAGTCGGCAAGGTTAACGCCGCTGTGGGCACTCAGATTATGATTGATATGTACAAGCCCGACGTTATAATTAACTCCGGTATCGCCGGAAGTCTGTCAAAGAACCTGATTATCGGCGATATCGTAATTTCCACCGACTGCGTCGAGCACGACTTTAACTGCACCGCGCTTAACGAGCCGAGAGGTCAAATTTGGTTTACCGATGAAAAGAGAATCAGTATTCCTGCCGACAAGGCAGTTTGCGACAAGCTTGTTGAATGCTGTCAGGGACTCGGCTCTCACGTACTGACAGGACGTATCGCTACCGGCGATATCTTTGTAAGCTACCGCTCAAAGCGCGAGTTTATCGCTATGGAATTTGACGCCCTGTGCTGCGAGATGGAAGGCGGAGCTGTCGGCCACGTTTGCTATATGAACAAGGTTCCGTTCGCAATTCTCCGCTCAATCAGCGACGACTTCAAGTACAACAAAGCTGAAAACTACGAGGACTTCAAGGAGCTTGCCGCCGACAGAGCGATTAAAGCTATCAAAAAGTTTATTCAAATGGATTAACGCAAAAATAAACCCGCAGGTTTTTCGCCTGCGGGTTTTTTCTATTTATTCATAGTTTTTAGCTTTTCACACAGGGCGTTATACGCGATGTTACAGTCGTCAATGTTTTCGACCGTCTGCTCCATTGGGCATACGCCGTCTCCCCTGCGGTTTATAATTTTTCCGGTAAGCTCCTTGTACGAAAAAGGAGTGTTGTTTTTTTCAAGGAACTCCGCCGCGGATTTGGACATCACCACGCCGTAAACCGAGGCGATTTTCGCCTTGACAAAGAGCATTGCCGCCGCCTTGCCGACGATTACATCCGCAGCCGAATATCCGTCAAGGTCGCGCCCCTGAGAGATAAAGCGCATCATTGGAGAAATTCCCCTGCCGTCGTCGGTGAAAAGCTCTCCGTTTTTGCACAGGCAAATGCTGTGACCTTCTAAATTCCTCTTTGCAATTTCAATATCGGTCATTTACTTTTCCTTAACCAAAATTGCCCTGAGTCCGATTACGATGAGCGGAACCGCGATAAGCTGAATTGCAAGTCCGAGCCAGCCTGCGAGGATTTGGCTCCAAATCATTTCCGCCGTAAAGGGCGCAACACTTTGGAAAATAAACGCCAATCCGAGGAAAGCCGCCCTGCCTGCAAGCTGAGCCGCAAGCACTGCCGGAAATGCCCAAAAACCGTTTTTGTAAATTTTGTTGGAGAACAAGCCCGAAACAACCGCGAACACCGCAAGCTCCGCCATCATAAACGGAAGTCTTGCGAGCACAGGCATGGGATTGCCCATAAGCGAGGTGAGCGCGAAGCTTGCAAGCGGAGAAAGTACGCCTACAAACATTGCCCAGCGCCATCCGAGGAGACATCCGCCGATGAGCACAGGCAGGTACATCGGAAGCAGCTGAACACCGCCGGGCTGACCTAAAGCGAGGTGTACAAGCTGAGGCAGAACAACCGCAAGCGCGATTAATCCGATTGAAACTAAGGTTTTACAGGTTATTTTAGTTTTTGAAGCCGCGTTGTTTTTTGTCAAAACATTTTCAAGCATTACAAAGCTCCTTTCGATTACAGTGTAAACGGTTTTAGGTCTTTAACCGCTGTTTTTTGGTCGATTCTCTGCTCGCCGTTGTCGAGGTCAATGAGAATATATTTGTCGTTGCCCATTCCCATTTCCTTCATATAGCTGAGCTGGCGGTGGCCGTGGCGCGTCTCAATACGCTCAACAAGCGCGTGGTTTTCATCCTCGCGCATAGCGTAGATTAAGTCCACACATGCCTGGTCAATTGCCAAAATATCGTTTGACGCCAAAATTCCTACGTTCGGCGTTACAACCGGCTCGGCGTCAAGTCCCTCGCAGTCGCAGGAAACCGACATATTTC
>CAMNHG010000166.1 GCA_946539105.1 uncultured Clostridia bacterium
TTGGACAGTGCCAATTTACTTCCTGCGCCCACACCTGCGAAAAGGGCTGCAAAATCCTGGAGGCGGTACAAAACGGCGAAATCGCCGAATCGCGCCACAAAAGCTATGTGCAGATGTACAACGAGGTTAAGGATATAAAGCACTGGCAAATTAAGTAATATGAATTGTGTAATTATTGCCGGCTCTCCCGAATGTGACGTTCAGTTAATCAGGGAGCACGCCTTAAACTGTGATTTACTGATTTGCGCCGACAGGGGATATTCCCACGCAAAGCGCGCAGGCATTATTCCCGATATTGTAATCGGCGACTTTGATTCCTGCGGTGATGAAATCGACAGCGGATTAGAGGTTGTAAAGCTCAATACCGACAAGGATTTTACCGATACCTTAATCTGCGCCGACAAAGCGATTGAATACGGCTGTGATGAAATCACAATCCTCAGCGCGCTCGGCGGAAGGCTCGACCATACTCTCGCGAATCTTTATCTTCTCAGCTATATAAACAGCAAGGGCGGCAGGGGAGTGCTGCTGTCCGAAAAAGAGCGAATCGAGCTTTTGGCGCAGGGCAAGCATTGGTTTGACAACTTAAACGGTCTTACCTTCTCGCTGTTTCCGTTCGGCTGCGAAAGCGCGGTGTTGTCAGTAAAAGGCGCGGAGTATGAGCTTGATAATTACCGGCTTAAAAGCGAAATTCCAATCGGAGTTTCAAATGTATTCAGCTCTGACTGCTGCGATATAGAGGTTTCCGAAGGAGCGGTAATTATAATAATCAATCAAAAAAGCGAATATTTATAAGATTAAAAAGGTAACAAATTAAAAACCGGCTTTAGACCACATCATCTTGTGTAAAATACGGTTTTTTATTAATTTTCATCAAAATATCACCCTTAATTATGTAAGTGTTTACCGACAAAAGTTACCCTTCAATAACAAAACTGTAATTATAATGACACTTAATAATCTTGAAAAGAATAATTATTGTGTGATATAATTCTTTACAGAAATAATAGAAGTTTGAAAATAGAAGTTTGAAAATTCTTTTTTAGAATAATAATTTGGAGTGAGCATAGTATGTCATTGTGTATGGGATGTATGCAGGAAAAGGGAGACAAAACCATTTGCCCTTACTGCGGTTTTGACAATTCCGAAAAGCAACAGTCGCCGTTTTTACCCTATGGCACCGTATTGATGAACCGCTACATTGTTGGCGCGGGAATTGACAACAACGGTGAAAGCACCCGCTATCTCTGCTACGATAAACAGACAAGTGAGGTTTTAATTGTCTGCGAGTTTTTGCCCATCGGCTTTATCAGCAGGGGCGAGGGCGAGACTAACGTAAAGGTAAATTACGAAAACCGCCTTAATTACAATAAACTCAAAGACGATTTTATTAATTATTATAAGATTCTTTCCGAGTTAAGAGAGCTTTCCGCTCTGCTTAACGTTCACAATATTTTTGAAGAGAACAACACAGCCTATGTAATTGAGGAGAACGAGGACTTAATTCCGTTTGAGGAGTATGTTCAGCGCAGCAACGGCAGCCTTGAGTGGGATATCGCCAGACCGCTGTTTATGCCGGTTATCTCCGCCTTGGAGGCTTTACATAAAAGGGGAGTGGGCCACTACGCAATCTCTCCTAAGAATATGTTTATCACTGCTTCGGGCAAAATCAAAATCAGCGGCTTCGCAACCGAAAACGAGCGCAAGCGCGGAACTCCGCTTAAGTCTCAGCTTTTCTCGGGCGCGGCGGCTCCCGAGCAGTACGAGCGCAACTTTCCGCTTGACGATATTACCGATATCTACGGCTTCTGCGCCACACTTTTCTTTGCCCTGACCGGCAATATGCCCAAGAGTGCTCCCGAAAGATTAAAGGACAGCCGTCTTTTAATGAGCACAAACACAGTCAAAAGGCTTCCGCCTCACGTTGTGTCGGCTCTCGCCAACGGCTTGCAGGTTGAGCGTGAACACCGTATTACGGATTTTGACGAGCTTCGCTCACAGCTGTCTGTCGCTCACACCGCAAAGGCAATTCAGGACGAAATCTCGCGCACGGCGAGTATGAATATTTCCAAAAACGGCGACGGCAAAAAGAATAAAAACGGAATGTCGCCCACAACCATATTTATTATCTCTGCGGTTATTACCGCGGTAGTGCTCGGAATAATCTTCTGGCTGTTGATGGTTAACGGCTGCAATCCGATTAAAAGTATTCTCGGCGGCGACACAACCGCAACCGTAGAATCCACCGCCAGCACCGAGTGGACAGGCCCGACAATCCCCAGCTACCTGGGCAAAACCTACGAGGATGTCCTAAAGGAGACCGAGGGACAGACCAACGTTACTATTCTTCGCAACTATACCGACGAGTACAGCGATGAATATAAAGAGGGAACCGTAATGGCGCAAAGTCCCGAGGCGGGTTCAAGGATTACGCAGGAGGATAACATAATCATCAGCGTAACCATCAGCAAGGGCAAAAAGATGCGCGAGCTTCCGGCTGTTGAAGGACTTACCCTTGACCAGGCTGCTGCGGCAATCGGTGAGCAGGGCTTGCTTGCTACTGCCGAATACCAGTACAGCGACAAGTACGCCGAGGGCAGAGTAATCGGCTACAAGAGCCAGCAAAAAGGCGACACCGTAGAGTACGGAACAAACGTAATTTTAATTGTCAGCAAGGGCACAGAACCACACGACAGCAGCAACAACTAAAAATATTTAATTTTTAACGGCGGCATTTTTGCTGCCGTTATTTTTTACGGTAAATTATCATTATACGTTGCATTTGCAACTGAATTATTTTTCCCCTTGTTGTATAATGAACATACGGTAATACTAAGCCTTAATTAAACAACAGATATTAAAGAATTTAGTTAAGGATTAGTATAAAAGATTACCGAAAAATTGCTATTCCTTCTATAACCCAATATACCCCCTAAAACAACCGAGGATTCCTCGGTTGTTTTTCTTTATCAGCACAATTCTGTATATGATTGCACTTTGGTATTAATTGCTTGCTTATAACATAAATTTAGATGTTTATGTACATTTTTTTACTATGTATGTTTAGTGATTTTGCCTATGTCATTTTATGGCGAAATGTGCTATAATAATGTAGTAGAAATCTAATGTTTGGGGGATATAAAATGTTCAGCGTAGGGCAAAATGTACTGTACGGTACAAACGGTGTTTGCGTTGTAAACGACATTATCGAGAAAAAGGTCGGTAAGGTCTCCATGGAGTATTATGTGCTTAAGCCGCTCGATACTAATTTTTCAACTTTATTTGTTCCGACCGGGAACGATAATCTTGTCAAAAAAATCCGCACGGTAATGACCAAGGATATGATAAACGACATTTTGTCACACCTTCCCGATCCGGGCGAGTGGAACGACAACAAACAGGAGCGCAGCGACGAGTTTAAGCAGATTATTTCGGAAGGTAATTTTACCGAGCTTGTAAGGATGATCAGGCTGATTTACAGGCACTCCGACGAGCTTTCGCACCTCGGCAGACATCTTCATATGTCGGACGAACGTTTTTTGAAGGAAGCGGAAAAAATGGTTTCCGAGGAAATCGCCCTTGCGTTTGACATTG
>CAMNHG010000167.1 GCA_946539105.1 uncultured Clostridia bacterium
TGAAAATGCAGGTGCTGCCGTTATAAACAGCGTCAATTTCTTCATCCGCAGGGTATTCCCTTTCCTGTGCTGTACCGAAATTATGCTCCCAAGGGTTAACAATAGGATTGCCGTCCTCGTCAATGGAATTAACGACGAATTTAATCTGGTAATTATCGAAGGCGTCGATGTCATTCATTTCCAGCAACCAAACGCCTTCCTCAATTTCTTTCATAGCGTTTGCGGTATCGTATGGATCCCAGTTTGCGCCGTTCAGGTAACTGCCCTCGCCGTTGCCTGCGGCGATTACCGAGTACACTGAAAAATTTATATATGGCGGAGGAAAAATTCCGTCGCTTTGTACGGTTACGGTTTCGGTCTCGGGGTCAAAGGTAATGGTGACATCACAGGTATAATCCACCTTAAATATATAAGGATGATTAGTGCCCGAATAATAGTGGCCGTAGAGCGTAACGTGGTCTTTTACGACATAAAACTCGACGGTTTGAGGCTCCACATTTTTAGCCGTGAGCTCATAAAGTCCTGTTTCTTCGTTATAGGTCATTAAAACCTCGTCGGGATCGGGGTAAAAGCCTGTATTAACCACCTGCACGCCGTAAACTGGCGGAGTTACGGTAATTAAGAGCGTTGCTCCCTTTTTGGTCGCAAAGTCAAAGTTTCTTAAATTTAACCTGAGCTTTACCGTTGAACCGTTCTGAGGAACTCTGAAAATGCAGTTGCTTCCTCCGTAAACGAGGTTAACCTTCTGACCTGTCGGACACTCCGTTTCCTGTGCCGCGCCGAAGGTATATTGCCAAGGATTTGAGACGGGCTCGTTGTCCTCGTCAAGGGAATTGGCGACAAATTTAACGTTGTAATTATCGAACGCCTTAACGTTTGTCATTGTCAGTTCAAAAATACCGTCCGCGACTTCTTCCATAGCGTTTGAGGTATCGCAGGGGTCCCAGTTTGCACCGTTCAGGTAATTGCCCTCGCCGTTTCCGGCTGCGATTACCGAGCGACAATACACTTCGGTTTCAGCAGCTACGCCGTTGCCTAACACGTCGATTTCCTCAGTTATCGGATTAAAGGTAATGGTTACGTCGCAAGTGCTTACTACGTCAAATGATAAAGGATTTTCACTGCACATACCGTATTCGCCGGGTGTTTGAGAATTGTTTTTGAGCAAATAACAGCTTACGGTTTGAGGCTGAACATCTTTTACGGTTAGCTCGTACAAGCCGGTGCTTTCGTTATAGGTCAGCTTGGGCGTTTTTGGAGCTGAAGGGTCTGAACCGAAAAAGATTTCCTGATTTTGAACCGCAAGGCTGTAAACATCACCCGCGGGCGGCGTTACGGTAACGGTGAACCTTGCTCCTGTTTTTGTTACGGGATCAAAGTTTCTTACGTCAAGCCGCAGATTGACCGTGGAAAAATCTTTTTCTACCTTAAACGCTATGTTGCGGCTGTTCAAAATCGCCGCGTCGGCTTCAACGCCTGAGCTGACAATTTCGTTGTTGGCATTGCCGAAGCCGTAGCTAACGTTCGGTCTTGTATTTTCTGTCGGATTAACTCCGAAATACACCTGACAGTACGGGTCGGATGATGTCATAACATTTTCGTAGGTTATCTCCCATACTCCATTTTCAACCTCGGTCAAAAGGTCGGTTTCCGAGGTAAAGTCCCAGCTAAATGAGTCGTTGCCAAAGCCTAACAGCACAACCTTCCTGACATTGAAGGGAACAACGCCGTTGCCGATAACATTGGTTGTGCCTGTTCTCGAATTAAAGGTCACGAGCACGTCGCATGCCGAAACAACGTCAAAGATAAAGTATGTGGATTGAATGTCAAAATCCTCGTTAATGCTGTGGTTTTTGACAATCTTGATTCGTACATCATTTATCGGCTGAACGTTTCGGAATACATATTTATACAGCCCTACCCTTGAATCATAAGTCATCTCGGTTGTTTTATCGTAAATATCGTCAACGTTATAAAACAGCTCTTCACAATTTCCGATTACACTGTAAACCGCGTCGCTATCGGCGGCAATTTCACCACCGGCGACGGTTTCGCCGTAATCATAGATGTCGAACTCTTCATTTTCAGCCGCGCCGGCGCTGAAAGCTCCTGCCTGACAAAACACGCTCAGCAGAATTGCGGCGGTTATAATTATTGATAATAGCTTTTTCATATTTTTCACCCTTTCTCATTTAATACAGCAAATAGTAGTCCCTGCCCTGTTGCAGATATACCGAACCGCTCCAAAGAGTTTCTCCGTTTGAATCGTAGAAGGTCACCGTATAACTACGGTCGTAGTACATTACAAAACCGGCGGTATATTTAATGTCGAGCGGCCAGTCGGGATTTCCCCAGTCGTATTTTTGCGCCGTTCCGCTTCCGAGAACCTTTCCCGATTCATCCTGAATACGGCAATAATACGTCTTGCCTTCCGCAAGACTTCTGTCGGCGGAGGTTAAAAAGCTGCAGCCGTACACCTCGGTAACAATAGGCCTTGTCGGCTTTGGTGTATCGTCCGGAAGCGCGCCTATTGCCCAGTCGTCGGTATCAATCATCTTGATGTTTACCGTTTCCTTTTCCTCGGAAGGCTCGGGCTTTTCCCCGGAAGGTTCGGGTGAGGTTACGTTTTGTTTTGTGCTATCACTGTTCGGCTTAGCGTTGTTTCCGGCTTTAGTTTCTTTGGGATTATTCGGAATACGCGCTCTTTGATTTCCGGAGCCGGTGCCGCTGTCTCCGCTGTTTTCCGACGGCTCGGTGACAAAATCTGAGGGGGAGTTGTCTGCGGCGGAAAACGACGGAGACTTACCGGACGGATTTGTGTTATCTGTGCTGTCAGAATTGCTTGTGCCGTTGTATGAATCTGATTTTGAGGGGGAATCGCCTATGGGAGGATTAGTAAGATTCACGTTTTTGTTCAAGCCGAACATCATTGAGAACACAACCGCCGCGGCTATTACCAAGCACGCCGCGATAGCTGCGGCATAGCGATAGTACCTTTTTTTTCTTATAACCGTAACCGGTTTAGGCGCGTTTGAAGGTATTTCAAGCGCGTTATTGACCCACTGCTCCGGTATTTCTATATTTTTCAGTTGATTGCAATTAAAATCAAATTTATCCACGCTTAATCACCTCCGTAAATTTTTTTCAGTTTCTCTCGCCCGCGTTTAAGCCGGGCTTTTACCGCGCTTTCGCCGATTTCCAAAATTCCAGCGATTTCATTGACCTTATATTGCTCGCCGTAGTACAGATAAAGCACGTCGCTGTACTTTTGAGGAAGCCGCATCAACGCCCACGAGATGTCGTGTTTGTCCTCTTCAAAATTAACGCTTACGTTACGCGCCTCGTCAAGCGTTATAAGCCGTTTGTTGTTGCGCAAAAGATTTTTGCACTCGTTTATCGCAACGCGGATAAGCCACGCTTTTAGGTGTTTTTCGTCTTTAAAATCAGGTGGATTTGAAAACAGCTTAAAAAAGACGTTTTGAAAACAGTCCTCCGCGTCGGAATAATTCTTTAATCGCATTATACACACGCTTACAACGGTTTGAGAATACTTATGCACAGTCTGCTCAAACGATAAGCCTGCGTATAATTT
>CAMNHG010000168.1 GCA_946539105.1 uncultured Clostridia bacterium
TTTAGCAGGTAATACTTCGCGAAGGACTGCAGGTCAACGTTCTGCTCTATCTTTTCTTTATCTCCGGTTCTCATCGCGGCGACAATGTCGTCCATAATCTCCTGAACATAAGCCTGCTGTTCCTCGTCAGGCTCCTCGGGTTCTTTGAAAGCGAAACGGAACTTTTTATCGGCAACAAGGTATGTCACGTCGTCCTCGACGGTCACAGCCTCGAACTCGAGCAAAAAGTCCTTTTTGCCGTCGTTGGACTCTATGTCTATATTAACCCTGTCCTTGCCCTCCTGAACAGGCTCGTACAGGATATAGCAGCCGCGGAAGCTGCCGTCTACCCAAAGCTCGCAAATCTTCTGATTTGAGGTGTATTCAAGCCCGAGCTCGCGCGCAAGCTCAAAGGCGGTGTAGTTGCGCAAAAGCGTGGGGTCAAAGGCGTTGGCAAGCAAAACCCACTTTTTGCCGCTGCCCATTCCGAGCACGTTCTTTTTCTTGGCAAACTTAAAGGTAAAGGCTTTTTTCGTCACCCAGCTGATCGCGGTTGTGTTGCCCCTTACCTTAAACTGAACGGCGTCGCTGAGCTCGGTGCCGTCGGTGTCCTTAATCGAAATTTGAGCGTTAACGTAACCGTCCTCTTTTTGAAGAGTTGTGCCGTTGCCGTTTTCTGTGACTACCCTGATTTGCGGAACGTCAAGGTGCTCGCCGTCATAAACCTCAGCAGCCGATACGGACGGCGCGAAGCAAAGCGCGCTTACCGCGAGCGCGAGGCAGAGCATTACCGCCGACGCTCTTTTTAATACTTTTATTTTCACCAGATTTCCTCCTACGCTTTAAATATAGCAAAATATTAAAGATTCTCGCTCTTATATTATAAGTGATGCTGATAAAAAGTCAATATGCAAATATTTAAAACTGTCTGCCGTTATATGGTATTTTCGGCAAATTTTCAAAATCGTAGCTTTCAAGCTCATCAAGGCCGATGTTTGCGGTGCAGCTCTCGCTTATCATAATGTTTGAGTCGGCATTTTTGTCTGTATGCACCGCGATAACCGGAATTTTCTTTCCGCATGCATAGCCGCATTCCCAAGCCGTTCCGCTGTCGCTGTAGCCGCCGTGGTAGAGCATAACCACAAAATCTGCTTTATCTATATTGTCCCTGTCCGTTTCAAAGGTCTTTTTTGCCCAAAGGGAGGGATTATCGTCCTTATTCTCACGCACCTCGTGAAGTCTGGGGCTGAAGAGCTCAAAGCCACGGTCTGTTAAAATTTTCTCGGCACGCCTGACGCATTCAAGCTCGAATTCATTAAAAAACGGCGAGGCAAGGTAAATTAATTTTGACATAACAATTCTCCTATTTAAAACATATGTGAAGGCTATTATAGCTTAAATTCGCGGTACCGTCAACTCTGATTTATATTTTGCAAAACAGCAGCGTTTATATTATCCATACAAAAAGAATCCTGCCCCCGGCAGCACAGGCTGTCAGGGGCAGGATTTGTCATAAAACAACAATCGCGATAGTTTATATTGTTTTGATATTAAAACTCCTGATATTCAACGCTTCCGTCGGAGTATTTGATCTCATAATAGCCGTGACCCGAACCGTCGCAGTCATAAACCGGAGTTTTGGATACAACGGTTTTGCCCTGCGAGGCTTGGCTTTCGCTTTCGGCAGGCTTGTTATTGCCGGAATTGTTGTTAGAACCGGAGTTATTGTTTGAGTTATCATTGTTCTGCGGAGACTCGGTCTTTGTACCGTAGGTGGTAATCTCCTTAACAGGCTCCTTGATTACCTTTTCGGACTTTTTCTCGCGCGATTCTTCCTTGCCGTCCACGTATTTAACGGTGTAAACGACCTCTTTTTCGCCCTTTACGCCCTGTTGAGTAACCTTGCTTTCGCCCTCGTTCATAGAGTCGTCGTACTCTTTTTCACTCTCAAAGTCGATTTCCTCGGTCTTTTTCTCTTCCTTGAACTCCACGCGCTTAACGACAATCTTCATTCCGCTTTTAATCGGAGTTTCAAGTTTTTCGCTTACGATATCGTCTTTTCCGAGTTTAACCTTTTGCTCTTCAAGGAAGCTCTTTACATCCTTGGCAGCTGTGCTGACTTCGGTGGTTTTGCCGTCAACGGTAAGTGTAACCTTAAGCGCGGCGGTGATGTTGATTGTCATACCGTCCTTAAGGAAAGCGGTTTTATCCGCGTCAACCGTGTCGTTCTCGCCGAGGGTGAAGCCGGCTTTTTTAATAGCCTCCTCAACGGTTCCGCCGACAAGCTCAACCTCCTTTTTCTCTGTGCCCTTAACAACCGTAACCTTGGCATAACGCTTGATGGTAATTTCGGTTGTGTCCTCGGTAATTTTCTCGTCCTTCTCGGGGGTGGTCTCGTCCTTTTCGCCCAGCTCAAGTCCGCCCTTTTCGATGACCTCAATTACCTTCATACCCGTTGTCGCCTCGACCTCGGTTTTTGTACCGCTGTCGTTAAGGGTAACTGTAACGGCTTTTCCGCCGCACGCCGCAAAAGACAGCGCGAAGCAGCACAGCAGCACAAAGCAGGTTGTGATTTTAATAATTTTTCTCATACTGATTATCCTCCTATCTCATAAAAATCATCGCCGTTTTTCGCGATAATTTTAACTTCCGTCTTTGTTCCGGCAGAAAACCTCTCCGCCGGCAAATACACCTTAAATCCGCATTCACATTCATCGGTGCAGATATTATAGGCTTCATAAAACGCGGTTTTTCCCTCGCTGTCTGTCAGCGAAACATAGAACACTGCGTCATCGCGCAAGCCCTCGCAGTCAACTTCTCCCGAAATTTCCGTGTACAGCGGTGAAAACTCGCAGGGGGCTGTTTTGGTTTTAACGCTGCCGTCGAGCTTTCCGCCCGTGTTCAGATATGTAAGCTCGGGAGCGGTAACAACCGGCGGTCTTGTCACAAGCCAGTCAAGGTTTCTCTCGACAAGCTCCATAACAAACGTGTCTGGCTTTGCCTCGTCAAAATCGTTTTCCAACAGCATCGGGAACGACTTGGTAAACGCCGCCGTTTTGTACGCTGACGCAAAATACGGCAAAAGCGAATTTCCGAACGAATCGCGGTACATATACAGCGAACCGGCACCGTCTTTGCTCTCTGTTTTTATAGAGGTTTCCTCTACGGATTTGGTGTCGGTAACGTAATTATACCTGTCCTCCGCGCCGTAATAGGTGTTAAACTCCGGCTCTGAGCCCGCCGGGAAAAACATATTGGCAAGGTCGCCGTCAAAGTCCTTTTTCCTGGTGCTCTGCGCGGTCGAGTAGTCGTCGTGCGACTTGCCCAGCTGCGTCAAAATCTCGTTATACGCCATCAGCGCGCCTTTGTTGTTCCAGTGGGAATCGCGCGCTAAATATAGCGTCTCGCTGCTGTTTTCAAACAGCGGATACAAATTGCAGTAATTAACTCCGCTGTCCTTAAGCGCGTTGTTAACCTTTTCGCGGTTAGAATCGCCGGTTTTTTGAGTGTAATAATACGGCATATGCTCAGGGTACAGCGAGTTTTTGTTAGGCGCGACAGTGAACAAAAACTGCGCGCCGCGCGACTTTGAAAAGTCCTGAATCAGC
>CAMNHG010000169.1 GCA_946539105.1 uncultured Clostridia bacterium
AACAAGGTTCGTGAGCAACCCCTGAGAGTTATCCTTAACGGTCTCGGCAAGGACGCTGCTCAGATTATCTCGAGAATCAACGGCTTTACATATGTTCAGACTAAGTTTGACTACTTCACAGGCGAGCTTACAATCGTTAAAGAGACTCCCTACTCCGACGGTGAGCGCGCTAACGTTCGCTGCTACGGTGCCGACGACGTTCGCGAGGGCGTTGCTATTATGCACAAGGAGGGCGTAGACGTTTCTATCACAGGTAACTCAACTAACCCGACAAGATTCCAGCATCCTGTTGCAGGCACTTACAAGAAGGAGTGCAACGAGCAGGGTAAAAAGTACTTCTCGGTTGCTTCGGGCGGCGGTACAGGTCGTACTCTGCATCCCGATAATATGGCTGCAGGTCCTGCTTCCTACGGTATGACCGACACAATGGGCAGAATGCACTCCGACGCTCAGTTCGCGGGTTCATCCTCTGTTCCGGCTCACGTAGAGATGATGGGCTTCCTCGGCATGGGCAACAACCCGATGGTTGGCGCTACAGTTGCCGTTGCTGTTGCTATTCAGAACAGCCTTAAGTAATCTTTAGCTTATAAATTAAGAACCGCAATCCTTCCGGTTGCGGTTCTTTTCTTTTTAAATATTATATTGTTTAACGGCGTTTTCGATGTCGTTTGGGAGCGGCGCGATTACTGTAATAATCTCACTTGTTACCGGGTGGGTAAATTCCACGGTTCCGCAGTGGAGTGCCTGGCGGTTTATGAAATCCCTTTTTCCGCCGTACAAATCGTCGCCGACCAGCGGATGTCCCATACTGCTCATATGACAGCGGATTTGGTGGGTTTTGCCTGTTTCAAGCTGAAGATTCAGCAATGTCGCTTCTTCATTATACGCTATAGGAGTGTAGTGGGTTATCGCAGGTGTGCCCTCACTCAAAACGTGCCGTACCATTTTAGAATCGTCAAGCAAGCCGATTGGCCTTGCGATTGTACCGCCGTGCTCGATTTTGCCGTGAACAAGCGCGGTGTAGGTCTTTTTTACGCTGTTTTTAAGTTTGTTAATCGTAAACTTATCCTTGGCAATCAGCACAACTCCCGAGGTGTCGCGGTCAAGGCGGTTATGGGCACGAAAAACGTAACCCTCTCCCCTTTGCCGCGCGTAATAAACTACGATATTCGCAAGCGTGTCGGTTTGGTGCTGTTTGACCGGATGAACCGGCATAAACGGCGGCTTGTTAACGGCGAGGATAAAGCTGTCCTCGTAGAGAATTTCCGGCTTTCCCTCTACCGGCTCGATATACTCCGACTGCTCGTCGGGAAGTTTTACGGTGATTACCGAACCTGCCTTTACAAAATCAACCGCGCGCAGCAGCTTGCCGTTCATCAAAATTCCGTCAGGTGTGTTTTTAAGGCGCGTTATTAATCGCGTTGACAGTCCGTGAACCTGTTTTAAGTATCGCTTTGCCTGCATATTGTCGTGTTCGGCTTCGACCGTGAATTTTAACTGCTCGGGCATAGTAATCTCCAAATCAAAAAGACGCAAATAAACTGAATCAGTATTATTACAGGGATTCCCAGCATAAATTTAATATGACGGGTTTTGTGCCTGATAATCAGCATCGTGACTAACATTGTGACGCTTCCGCCGAGTGCCGAAATCAGCATTAGGGTGAACTCGCTTATTCGCCTTTTGTGCTTTATTGCGCGGTGTTTGTCGCTCACGGTGAATATGAGTGCTAAAATATTAATAAAAATTAAATAGATATATAAAAGATTCATAAGGATGATTAAATGAATATTAAAAGAATGTTTCCTGTGATTTGCTGTGCTGTATTGCTTGTTTTCGCGGTCGCGCTGTCAGGGCTTTACCGCAAAGCTCCGGAAATAACCGAGGTTCAAAAGCCTGCCGTGAGCACTGTTAACAGTGAAAGCAAGCCTGTGCAAAGTGAAGAAATGCGCGGACTTTGGGTGACTTATATGGAGCTTAATATGGCAAACTCCGCCGACAAAAGTGAAAAAGCGTTCCGAAATAAATTTGAAGCTATCGCGCGGAAGGCTGAGTCGCTTAAATTCAACACGATCATCGCTCAGGTCAGACCGTTTTGCGACGCGCTGTATAACTCAAAATACTTTCCGTATTCGCATATTTTAAGCGGAACTCAGGGTGAAAGTCCCGGTTATGACGCGCTGAAAATAATGTGCGAAATCTGCAAAAGTCACAAGCTGAAAATTCACGCGTGGATTAACCCCTACCGCGTTACTCTGAACGAAACGCCGAACGAGCTTGCGGACAACAATCCGTATATTAAGGATGAGAGCCTTTGTCTTGAAACCGACGGCGGAATTATCCTCGATCCCTCAAATGAGGAAGCGCGCGAACTGATACTCCACGGAATTGAGGAGATTGTCAGCGGTTACGACGTTGACGGTATTCAGTTTGACGATTATTTTTACCCCGAAAGCATCGGCGAGCTCGACAGTGAGCAGTACGCCGAAAGTCAAAGCCCTTTAAGTATTGAGGACTGGCGAAAAAACAACGTGAACAAGCTGATTGCCGAGGCGTACCTTACCGTACACAAGGCGGATAAAAACATAGAATTTGGGATTTCTCCGCAGGGCAACCTGAAAAATAACGAAAAGCTGTCGGCTGACGTTGTGAGCTGGTGTACGGTGAACGGTTATGTTGATTACATCTGTCCGCAGATTTATTTCAGCCCGACAAATCCTAAGCTGACGTTTAATGACAGCCTTGACGAGTGGTGCGGTCTTGAATTTGCGGAGAATGTCAAGCTGTATGTCGGTTTGGCAGGCTATAAGGCAAGCTCCGAAGCCGACGACGGCACTTGGCAAAAATCAAGCGACATTCTGTCGCAGGAATACATTGCCTGCAAGAATAATAAAAAAGTCAGCGGAATAATGCTGTACAGCTACGCAAGCCTTGCCGACAAAGTTAAGTCGGATGAAATGAATAACCTTGTAAAATCATTCGGCTAACTCGCCTACGCAACAGTCTCCCTCGGCGGAAATCAGCTTTACCTTTTTGATAAGTCCGCAGAGAGAGCCGTCATCGGAATAGACGTGCACGGGTGTGTAATTCTTTGTGTAGCCCTCTAGGTAGCCGTGACGAAGCCGCTCGAACAAGACCTCCTCGGTTCTGCCGAGCTGGGAATTTAGGAAGATTTTTCTTGATTCCTCTACAAGCGTGCCCATCCTCTTTGCCCTGTCGTCCTTGACGTTCGGGCTGACCTGATCGGGTGCTTTATCGGCAACCGTGCCTTTTCTGCGCGAGTACGGAAAAACATGAACCTTGGCAAAACCGACGCTCTTTACAAACGCCATTGACTGCTCAAAATCCTCGTCGTTTTCGCCCGCAAAGCCGACCATAACGTCGGTGGTGAAGGACGGATTTTCAAACGCGCTTTTAAGGCGGTTTACAATCTCCATATACTCGGAGGTTGTGTAGTGTCTGTTCATCGCCTTAAGCGTTTTATCGCAGCCGCTCTGTAGCGATAGATGGAACTGAGGGCAGAATTTATCGAACGAGCTGAGCCTTTTTATCAGCTCGTCGCTCATCTGCTCGGGCTCGAACGA
>CAMNHG010000170.1 GCA_946539105.1 uncultured Clostridia bacterium
CTCATAACACGCCTCCGTGAATTGATTATCAGTCTTGTTTTATTGTATCAATCCGAGGAGTTTTTGTCAATAAGAGCAGATATTGTGAGTAAAAAAATAAGAAAATAATATGATGACAATAACAGAGAGAGAAAGAGAAAAAATATTATTTCTCTTTTATTTTTCTTCTCTCTCTTTTTTCTCTTTATCTTCTTTTTCTTTTTCTTTTTTATTTTTCTCTTTATCTTTATCTTTATCTTCATCTTCATCTTTATCTTTATATTTATCTTTATCTTTATTATTATCTTTATCTTCCCTGCTTTTGCATACGCTTGCAGATTGTGCCTTTTTGTTGTACCGTTTTAAGGCGTTGGCTCTCATTTTCTCGCACTTCTTATCATACTCCTCGTACTGGCGTGAAATCACCATTGTGAACATATCAGCTACGGTATCAATTAAGATATCGCCTGTATCCTCTTTTTCATCGCGGCTGGCGTAGCGGTATATCGTCTTAAACACCTTACCTGCCTGCTCGTCTGACAGACGCTCGATAAGCCGATAATTGTCGTTGTGAAGATAAAATAGCTTTGGTTTTTTCATAGTTATTCCTCCCGGTTTTTGATAATTTGAAAGAAGTCCTTTCACTTATAGTTCCAAATCGGGAAAAATTGCATACTTTTATGCAATTTATTTTAAAAAAACCGAAAACTTTTTTGAACAGAAAAAGCCGGAGAGCAGGGTTATCCGCTCTCCGGTTTAGTAATTTTAGCTTTTCACTTTTCGGCCGCGTTCGTTACGCGTAATTATATTACCAAATCGCTTTCCTCGATTTTTTCGTTGAAGAAGGCGATGATTTTAATGCACGGCTTTCTCAGCAGCAAGCCGAGAACCAATGCCGGAATAATGAAAATCAGCAGCTTGCCGAGGTTGCTCAGGTAGGCGTTTTGGTCTAAGCCTGCTACGGTCTCGCGCAGGGCGTTGATTCCGTACTTGAAGGGCAAAAACGGAGCTATCGCCTTAAACGGCGCGGGTAGAACCTCGATCGGGAACGTGCCGCCCGAGCCCGCGACCTGCAAAATAAGTATGATAACCGCAAGTGCCTTTCCGACAACGCTGAAGGTGATTGTCAGCGAATAGATAATCAGCGAGTACACAATGCTTGAAATCATACAGGTGACGATAAACAGCAGCGGATTTTCGCACTGAATTTTCAGGAAGTACAAATCGCCCAGCGCAATGATGAGCCCTTGGATAAGGCTGATTACTAAGAACATCATATATCTGCCGAAGAAGAGCTGTACGGGATTTGCCTTGCCGAGCCTTTTGCGGTCTTTTTCCGTCAAATCAACATTGAGCACCGCGACAAGCACTACGCCGCCGACCCAGAGTGCCAGCGAGGAATAAAACGGCGTCATTGCCGAGCCGTAATTTTCAATCGGGTACACCCTTGTGGTATCATACGCGACCGGCGCGGACACAAAGCCGCCCAGTGCCTCGGGATTCTCGATAATCGGCGTAACGATATTTTCAATCAGGTTTGAGCCCTCTACGTCCTTTACCTTTTCAATCAGCGTATCAAGCCTGCCGTTAACGGTTGTAAGGAAGGTCTTTAGGTTTTTAAGAACGTTTTTGAGGTTTGCGGTTGTATTAAGCGCGCTGTCAAACGCCGTGTCAAGCTGACCTGTTCCGGCGTTTACGGTCTGAAGGAATCCGGTGATGTCGTCCAGTGCCGAGAAGGAGTCGGAAACAACCGTGTCAATGTTTTTGCGAATCGCGCTGAACTCGGTTTCCGCCGAGGAAAGGCCCGTTCTCGCGTCGGCTATGAGCGTTTCAAGCTCAGCTTTGGCGTTAGCTGGAAGATTACCCGTTGTTGTGATGTTCTCGCGAATGCTGTCGATTTTTGAAATAATCGCGTTCTGCTTGTCGTTAGCTTTATTCAAAGCCGAGAGCACCTTGGAGCAGTCGATTCCGAGGTTATCCCTGATTTTTTCAAGAATGCCGATGACAACGTTATTAACGGAAATTATCTTGCGGTTGATAACCTCCAGCTTTGCCAGCTTATTTGAAACAGCCTGAGCGTCGCCGCTCACCGCGCCGAACACCTCGTCGGTCTGGGCTGAAATGCTGTCCATATAGGTCGAGCCCGAGCCTATCAAGCCGTCAACCGAGGTCGTGACCTGCGAGGCAACGCCCTGTGTTGAGGAGAGCGTCTTAGCGATATCCGATGTAAACACTCCGGCTCCGGTTAGGGTTGACTGAATTGTAGGCACTAATTCCTTGTTCGTTTTAATCAAGCCGTCAATGGAATCGAGCGTTGTAATCAGCACATCGGCGGAGGCGTCAAAGGTGCCAATGTCCGTTTTAGCGTCTTGCAGTGCCTTGATCACCTTGTCGCCGAGCTCCTTTTTACTTCCGCTGAATTCGCTTTCAGTCAGGTTAAGAACCTTGGCGATTGTTTCTGTCAGCGAGCTTACATAGGTAGCCCCTACGCTTTCCTCAATCGCCTCGATTCCCTTGTCGGTAATTTTGGGAGAGATGGCGTTTCGTTTTTCATTTACGTAATATTCGAGCTTTGCCTGCGTAAAATTACCTGTAGTGATAGACAGCAGGTTTTCGCTGAAGTTTTCGGGAATAATCACGGCGGCATAGTATTCGCCGTTTTTAACGCCGTCCTTTGCCTCGTCCGCGTCAACAAATTCCCAGCCCATTTTATCGTTCTGCTTAAGGTTGTTTATGATTTCTTCGCCGGCGTTTACGGTCAGCGTTTTGTAGCTGTAGCCCTTATCCTCGGAGCACACCGCAAAGGAAAGGTTGCCGGTGTTTGAGTACGGGTCCCAGTTGGCGGCGATATTAAACCACGCGTAAAGCGCGGGCAAAATAGTGATACCGATTACCACGACAAAAACAATAAGGTTTTTTGTCAGGCTTTTTAAATCCAAACGGAAAACGGAAAATATCTTTTTCATTTTTGTTCTTCCTGCTTTTCTGATAATTCGTTCACGGTATCTGCCTTCTGCCCGGCATTGTCAGCCGGTTCGCCGGACTGAACTTCAGCCGTTTCGTCAGCCGTGCTTTCCTGCGCGGATTCGCTGTCGGACAAGCCGAGATATCCGCGGAACTGATTATATTTGTACTCCGTTCTAATCATCAGGGCAACGGTGTACAGTATTGTAATAACCCAAAAAATCAGAAAAGTAATTTTATTTTCCAGCGTGAAAATCAGGGTAAGAAAGATTACGCCGGAAATCAAAACAAAGGCAGGTCCGATTCTTTTGTATTTTTCACGCTTGCGCTTTGCCTCTTCATAAGCACGCGTAACGTTTTCTAATACCAAATCCTTGTCGGGCTCTCCCGGCACGGGCGCGGAAGGGCTTTTGCCTTTATTCTCATTATCCCCCATATTTTCATCTCCTAACAATGGCGATTAACAGCCCTATTATACGATAATTATATCAAAAAAGTCAAGCGCGCAAAAGTATTAATGCCGAGCCTGTTACGGTATGGCAGGTAACGGTAACGGCTATAAAAAAACCGTGAAATCTTTTGACTTCACGGAAATTTATAAAGAGGCGGAAAATCC
>CAMNHG010000171.1 GCA_946539105.1 uncultured Clostridia bacterium
AAGATTGAGGAACTCAGCGCGTATATTGCGGAGAAGGTAAAATATTAATTGAAAATTGATAATTGATAATGGAAAATTTCGGTCGGGAACATAAGCCGGTTTTATTTGATAAACCGATTCCCGAATGAATCAATATTGTATGGAATTTTAATTAAAGTTTTAATTTGCACGCCATTTTTAAGGCTCCCCCGTCGCGTAAGCTACGGGGGAGCTGTCGCGAAAGCGACTGAGGGGGCGGCTTTGCCTCTATCGCCCCGTTTTGTATTGCAAAGGAAAGGTTAGCAATATCGGAAACGTCTGCCCCCTCCGTCATTTCGCAAAGCGAAATGCCACCTCCCCCGCAAGCGGGGGAGGCTTTAAATGCACTTTAAAAGCAAATGCCTGCTTCATTCGAGCAGGCATTTTTCCTTATTACTTATTCTTTTTTCCCAAACAACCTCAGCAGCTCGTCCTTGTGCTCCATAACGCAGTCGTAGCCCTCCTGGATTGTGAGGTAAAAGTTTTCCATTGAGAAAATCGCGGTGTTGCTGTTTTTGATTTGCACGCAGTAGTCCGCTAATTTCATTGACTCGCGCGTTTTGTCGATTGAGTAGAGGTCGAGAGCGCGCCACACGACCTTCATCAGTCCGTCAAGTCCGGTTTCGGGGGTGTAGTCCGAGACGTCAAAGCCGATGGCGAGCACCTTGCCGACGCCTAAATCCTTTAATACCTGAACCGGCAGGTTGTCCTTTGAGCCGCCGTCGATAAAGTTGTAGCCCTTATAATTGCAGGTCGTGTAAATTCCCGGGAAGGTCATACTCGCCCTGACCGCAAGCTCCAGCGGAGCACCGTGGATGTAGTGTATATGCTCCCTGTTGATGTCCTCTTTTTCTGTCGTGAAGATGCACTCGTCCATGGTGTAGGTGTCGTTTGTGCAAATCGAGAGATTAACCGGCAGATTTTCAAAGCCGATAATCCCCTTTGAGTCCATCGCCTCGCGGATTACGTTCGAGATTACCTCGCCGTCCTTAAGGCCGTCCTTGTCGGTTTTTTTGTTAAATTTCAAAGTGGCCAGCTGGGTGACAATCGGAATCGGGCTGAAATCCGACAGTACCTCCCAGTAACGCTCGGCAAAGTCGGTCATCTCCCTTGCGTTGCAGCCCATGGCAACGAGTGCCGCCATAGCGGAGCCCGAGCTTGTGCCGGACACATACTGCGGAAACAGCTTAAGCTCATGCAGAGCCCTGACCGCTCCGATGTGGGCGATTCCCTGCAGGCCTCCTCCCGAGAAGGCTACGCCGAATGCGTTTTTTCTTTCATTTTTATCCATAACTTTCTCCTTATTTGTAGAACCTGTAAACGTTACAATAGGATTCTGTCTCTACAAAATAGTCGTACCAGTTATAAAATTCGTCAAAGCTGTAGTCAGCCTGAATCAGCTCAGCGTTTTTGAGCTGAGTGTTTTGCTTGATGTAGTCAATCACCTTTTGCTTGTCCGCAAGGCGCGAGATATATACCGTTACCTCGTCGAGCGATTTAAGCTCGGAATCCTTGGCAATTCGCGTTATGCTGTCCTCTTTTGTCTGGTCAAAGTTGCCGGTGTTCATATACGCGTCGGCAAAGGCGGTGATTTTTCCGTTGGTGACTACTCCTCGCTTTTCGGCGAAATCCTCAAGCTCACTCGCGAGAGTCGGCGACATATCGGAGGTCTTGACAATCATGGTGTCGTCATAGAGCATAAACTTGTCAATACACTTGTTCCACTCGAGCATATCCGTGCCGACAAACAGGCAGTTTTTGGTCTGAGGATTGTATAGGTTCGTCTTGCCGTATATGTAGTACGGGGTTACAAGCACAAAGCCGAGCGCGCTTGCGAGCAGTACACTGACCGGAAGAACCGCCCTGACCTTGCTGTTTTTGAACAGGGTAAAAATCCTGATAAACGCGAAAATGTACATCATTGAAATCAGCGGAAGCGCAGCCATAACATAGCGGTCACTGTTAAACGGCGAGAGCATCGCGATTACGAAGAAATACGCAAGCCCCGGAACAACGACAAAGAGCGACTTCGGCGGCAGTTTCCTTTTCTTTACAAAGCGGAAGAAAATTCCGAAGCCTATTGCCGAAAGCGTGCAAAGCCCGAGCAGCCAAGCCTGACCGAGGAACAAATCCTTCGCCAAAATCTGAACGTAAGTGCCCAGCTTGTACACAAAGTAGGTGACAATCGTCACAGTGTCAATCGAGATATTCAGCGAACCGAGTCCGCGGTTACCCCCGAGCACGTTTTCTATTATAAACGGATAGATAATCAGCGCGATTGCCGCGCCGATAAAGGCGGTGATTATATATAGTATAAGCGACTTTGCGTTTTTGCGCTTGATTTGCAGAATCAGGAACACAAGTCCGGTCAGTCCGGCGCACATTATGAAGTAATACTGCGTTAAAATTCCGAGGATCACGATAGGCAAAAGCGGTATAAACTCAAAAAACTTTACGTCCCTTCCGCGGTCGAACAGCTTGATTGTAAGGTAGATGAACGCCAGCACAAACATCGTGAGGGTGGCGTACATTCTAAGGTAAATTGTCGTGGTTATGCACGCTATGCTGAACGCGTAGCCCCCTGTCGCGATCAGCGCGTAGAGGTTGTTGTCCGTGACGCGCTTGCCGATTTTGAACAGCAAAATCAGCGAAATTGTCATCATCACAACGTTCACGGCGTAGGCAAGCCACTTGTTGAAAACGTTCGGGAAGAACGAGCAGACCGTGTGCACCAGAGCATAATAAAACGGCGGATGCGAGGCGTCGATAATCTGATTTTGATAAACCTGAGCGTAGTCAAAGCGGTGGGGCTCGGTCGCAGCGAGATATTCGTTAAAATCCTCGGGTGAGTTCCAGCCCTCGGTGTTTAGCTGTTTTGAGGAGTTCGCGAGGTTGTAGGTCAACAGCTCGTCCTCGTGATAGCCCTGCTTTGTAAACATAAAAACCGTGCTGATACACAGGCTGATTATAATGATCAGAGCTAAAAAAATATTGGCAGTTTTATCGCTTATTTTCATAATATCTTCCTCTACCGCTGTCGTGTTTTGTACTACTTTAAATATAGCAGTGCGCCGTCACGATGTCAAGATTTATCGGTAAAAAAATGACTTTGTTTCCATTTTTTTGCAGGGGTTAATTTCCGTTAAGGCAGTGTCTTAACCATAAAAATTATTCCATACTTTTTCCTTGACATTGCGGTACGATGCAACTGCAACGTAATTGCGGTGTACCGCAAAAATAATGGCGGCCGTGATGGCCGCCACTACTGTTAATTGTTAATTGTTAATTATTAATTGTTAATTATCAATCCTCTGCCTTTGCTTCCTCGGCAGGTGTTTCTTCCGCCTTAACCTCTTCGGTCTTGGTCTCCTCAGCCTTTACTTCCTCCGCTTTGGGAGCGGCTTCGGCTTTCTTTTTTCTGCCGCGCTTTTTGGGAACGGGCATTTCCTTTACGAGCTTATAGTAGCAAACGCCGAGCGGCGGAAGTGTAA
>CAMNHG010000172.1 GCA_946539105.1 uncultured Clostridia bacterium
CTCTTGACAACTTGCCAAAACAGGCGTAGAATAGTAAAATGTACCATAATGGGGATATGTACGAAAAGGCTTGAAATTTTCCGAAAAAAAGCCTTTTGACAAGGGGATATTATCACAAAAAGTTCTCTGTGTCAAGATGTTTTTTATTGATATTTTTTTGAGCTGTTTTTTCGCGGCTTGTACAGCGCATTACATACCCTTATGAAGTCGAAAAATTTAAAGGAGTGAACGCCAATGGTTAATGTCAAACCCGTAAAACTGGGCAACACCGAGAGAATGAGCTTTGGCAAGATTGATGAAGTTATCGATATGCCGAACCTTATTGAGGTGCAGAAGGAATCCTACAACTGGTTCCTTAACGAAGGCCTTGAGGAAGTGTTTAAGGACGTTTCCGGCATTACCGACTATCAGGACAACCTTGTCCTCGATTTTATTGATTATACTCTCGACATCGAGCACCCTAATTACAGCGTAATTGAGTGTAAGGTAAGAGACGCCACATATTCGGCAGCTTTGAGGGTTACCGCCCGTCTGCTCAATAAATCCACCGGCGAAATTAAAGAAAGCAACGTCTTTATGGGCGACTTCCCGCTGATGACTCCCAGCGGAACCTTTGTAATTAACGGCGCGGAGCGTGTTATTGTATCACAGCTCGTTCGTTCTCCCGGCGTTTATTACAAGATGGATCACGACAAAACCGGTAAAAAGCTCTACTCCACCACCGTTATCCCCAACCGAGGCGCGTGGCTTGAGTACGAGACCGACATAAACGACGTTTTCTATGTTCGTATTGACAAGAACAGAAAGCTCCCCGTAACATCCTTCATCAGAGCTCTCGGACTCGGTTCTGACGCCGAAATCCTCGACTTCTTCGGCGACGACGAGCGAATGAAGGCTACTATCGAAAAGGATCAGGCTCACAACATTGAGGAAGGTCTTATCGAGGTTTATAAAAAGCTCCGTCCGTCGGAGCCCCCGACAGTGGACAGCGCGCAGACTCATATCAACAACCTGTTCTTTGACGAGAACCGTTACGATATGTCAAGAGTCGGCAGATATAAATACAACAAAAAGCTCGGTATCGCAAACCGCCTTGCAGGCAACACCCTCGCCGAGCCGATTGCAAATCCGCGCACAGGCGAGGTTATGGCACTCAGAGATGAGAAAATCTCAAAGGATAAGGCTCTCGAGATTGAGAACGCCGGCGTAACCGTAGCTTATGTAAAGAACGCCGAGGGCGAGACCGTTAAGATTATCTCCAACGGTATGGTAGACATCGGCTGCTACGTTGACTTTGACGCCGAGGCTGAGTGCGGCATCAGAGAGAACGTCCGCTTTGACATTCTCTGCGAAATTCTCGATTCCGCCGAGAACGAGGAGCAGCTTAAGGAAATGCTCACCGACCGCGCCGCGGAGCTTGTTCCCAACCACATCACCGTTGAGGACATCTTCGCTACAATCAACTACCTCAACTGCGTAGCCAAGGGTATCGGCAACACCGACGACATTGATAACCTCGGCAACAGACGTATCCGCTGCGTAGGCGAGCTTCTCCAGAACCAGTTCAGAATCGGTTTTTCAAGACTTGAAAGAGTAGTAAGGGAGAGAATGACAACCCAGTCTCAGGATATGGATTCGCTCTCGCCTAACTCGCTTATAAATATCCGTCCCGTAACCGCGGCAATCAAGGAGTTCTTCGGTTCTTCCCCTCTGTCGCAGTTTATGGATCAGACAAACCCCCTCGCGGAGCTTACCCATAAGCGTCGTCTGTCAGCGTTAGGCCCCGGCGGTCTGTCGCGTGACCGCGCAGGATTTGAGGTTCGTGACGTACACTACACCCACTACGGACGTATGTGTCCTATCGAGACCCCTGAAGGACCTAACATCGGTCTTATATCGTACCTCGCTTCCTTCGCGAAGATTAACAAGTACGGTTTTGTAGAGGCTCCCTTCCGCAAAATCGACAAGGAGACCGGCGTTGTTACCGACGAGGTTGTTTATATGACCGCGGACGTTGAGGACAACTACTACGTTGCACAGGCAAACGAACCCCTCGACGAAAACGGCAGATTTGTTCACAAAAGAGTTGTAGGACGTTACCGCGACGAGTTCGTGGAGCTTCCCGCAAACCGCTTTGATTATATGGACGTATCGCCTAAGATGGTTGTTTCCGTCGCTACGGCGATGATTCCGTTCCTTGAAAACGACGACGCTAACCGTGCCCTGATGGGCGCGAACATGCAGCGTCAGGCTGTTCCGCTTCTCCGTTCCGAGGCTCCTATTGTAGGTACCGGTATGGAGTACAAGGCAGGTACCGACTCCGGCGTATGTATCCTCGCCGAGGAGGACGGTGTTGTTATGAGCGTTGACGCCCGCAACATCCGCGTTCAGTACGACAGCGGCAGGGTTCAGGACTTTGAGGTTATCAAGTTCCTGCGCTCAAACCAGGGCACCTGCTTTAACCAGCGTCCGATTGTCGAAAGAGGACAGCGTTTTAAGAAGGGCGAGGTTCTCGCGGACGGCCCGGCTACCGATAACGGCGAAATCGCCCTCGGTAAAAACGCCCTCATCGGCTTTATGACCTGGGAAGGTTATAACTACGAGGACGCCGTACTGCTCAACGAAAAAATTGTTCGTGACGATGTTTACACATCTATCCATATTGAAGAATACGACACCGAAGCGCGCGACACCAAGCTTGGCCCCGAGGAAATCACACGCGATATCCCCAATGTCGGCGAGGACGTGCTCAAGTACCTCGACGAGGACGGTATTATCCAGATCGGCTCCGAGGTTAAGGCAGGCGATATTCTTGTAGGTAAGGTAACTCCCAAGGGAGAAACCGAGCTTACCGCCGAGGAAAGACTGCTTAGGGCAATCTTCGGCGAAAAGGCAAGAGAGGTTAGGGATACCTCTTTGCGCGTTCCCCACGGCGAGTGCGGAACCGTAGTTGACGTTAAGGTATTCACACGCGCCGACAGCCGCAACGAGCTGCAGCCCGGCGTTAACAAGGTAGTAAGAGTTTACCTCGCCTTAAAGCGCAAAATCAGCGTGGGCGACAAGATGGCGGGCCGCCACGGTAACAAGGGTGTTGTTTCGCGTATTCTCCCGGTTGAGGATATGCCCTTCCTGCCCGACGGTACTCCGCTTGACATCGTGCTCAACCCCTTGGGCGTACCTTCACGTATGAACATCGGTCAGGTGCTCGAGGTTCACCTCGGCTACGCGGCAAAGGCACTTGGCTGGAAGATTATGACGCCGGTATTCGACGGCGCGCATGAGCAGGATATTTTTGCCGCTCTTAAGGACGCAGGCTACAGCGAGGACGGTAAGACATGGCTTATCGACGGCAGAACCGGCGAACGCTTTGACAACCCCGTAACCGTCGGCTATATGTACTACCTCAAGCTGCATCACCTCGTTGACGAGAAGATTCACGCGAGAAGCACAGGTCCGTACTCACTTGTTACACAGCAGCCTCTGGGCGGTAAGGCTCAGTTCGGCGG
>CAMNHG010000173.1 GCA_946539105.1 uncultured Clostridia bacterium
TATTTCTCCACAACACGGCGTATTGGCGGCGATATTTCGGAAAGGTCGATTTCATCGCATGTGAAAAACCGCAAATCCAGCATTTCTCCGTCCTGTGATTTCGGCTCGCCGTGCCATTTTCTGCAAAGATAGATTACCTCAAAATTTGAAACCTCGTCGCCGTTTGGGTATATATAATGAGCCTCGGGGCCTGAGTTTACAAAGAAAAATTCAAGATCCTCGGCAACCAAGCCCATTTCCTCAAACAGCTCTCTTTTAGCGCAGTCCTCTACATATTCATCAACTTCGACAGCACCGCCGGAATATCCCCATTTTTTATTATCGGAGCGTTTACCAAGCAAAATTCTGCCGTCCTTGTCAACGCAAATTATGCTCGCCGCACACTGAATTATCGTTTTGTGCCCAACAATTTTTCTCATTTCGGCTATGTATCCGGTCATTGCGCATTCCTCTTTTCGCAAAGTTATGTATTATATCTTTATTTTATCTTTATTTATTTGAAAGTCAAGGCTTGACGGACGGTTTGGAAAAGGTTATCATAAATATATCACAACAAACAGAGGTGCTTAAAATGGAAGAAATAAGAGTAGATATGCGAGAAATGAATGAAAAGGATATGGCACTGTACGCCAAGCACGAGGAGCTGCTTTTTAAGCTCAACCAAACCATGCCGCGCACAGCGGAATATATGGAGATTTTGCGTGAGCTTTTTGACGGCAGAATCGGCGAAGGTTCCTTTGTCCGCGCACCGCTCTCAGGAGCTGCGCTCGACAAAGTCACCATCGGCAACAGGGTGTTTATCAACAACAATCTGCTTGCGATGGCACGCGGCGAAATCACCATTGAGGACGACGTGCAGATTGCGGCAAACGTTCAGCTTTTGACGAATAACCACGACCCGTATGACAGGCAAATCCTCACCTGCAAGCCCATTCTTATCAAGAAAGGCGCGTGGATTGGCGCAGGCGCGACGATTACACCCGGTGTTACAATCGGAAAATACGCCATTGTAGGAGCAGCAGCCGTTGTCACCCACGACGTAGGCGATTATGAGGTGGTTGTCGGCAACCCTGCAAGGGTGATAAAAACGCTCGACGCGGATAGATTTGAATAACACAAACGATATTATTTGCGAAAGGATATAGTATTATGGGAAATACGTTTTATTTTGGATGGGAAGTCGCGCTGATGGAGTGGATTCAGTCATGGCTCGGCCCTGTCGGAACGGTAATCGCGTCCTTGTTCAGCGAAATGGGAGAACAGCTTGTGTGCGTCGCCGTTCTTGGCTTTTTGTACTGGTGTTGGGAGAAGGAATACGGAAAATATGTCGGTCTGAATGTGTTGGTGGGTATCACCCTTAATCCTATGATTAAAAACATCTTTCTCAGGCGCAGACCGTACTTTGACCATGCCGGAATTAAATGCCTTAAACCTGTTGAAAGAGGCTCAGATATTTATGATATTTCGGCGCAGGGATTTTCATTCCCCAGCGGTCACTCGACGAACGGTGTGACCTTATACACCTCTCTCGGTAGATACAAAAAGAACAGAATTTTAATGATTATCGGAATTATTCTCCCTCTGTTTGTGGGTATTTCGCGCTTTTGCGTAGGCGTACATTATCCGACTGATGTAATTTGCGGTTGGGTGCTTGGTTTGATTGTCATTTTCCTCGTTCCTGCACTGCAGCGCGCCATCAAAAACCGCTGGCTATTTTACGGACTTCTGGTGCTGATTGCCCTTCCCGGATGGTTCTACTGTAAGAGCAACGACTACTACACTGCATTCGGCATTTTGGTCGGCTTTATTCTCGCGGTTGAATTTGAGAATAGATTTGTCAAATTTGAGAATACGCGCAATGTTTTGCGCTGCATTCTGCGGTTGGTGCTTGGCGTAGGCGTTTACTTTGGACTGAGCACCTTGTCAAAGCTCCCGTTTAGCAAGGATTTCCTCGACGCTGCAACCATGGCGTCCTACGCGGTGCGCGCGGCACGCTACTGCGTAATCATCTTTGTCACCATCGGCGTGTATCCGTTGCTGTTCAGGCTCGGTGACCGCGTTTTTAGGCGCAAGAAATAATATAATTTTGGTTGTTATCGGAATATAACATAAGAGCGTGTCGGCAGTTTAGTTGATTAACCGCCGACACGCTCTTTTTTTGTTATTTTAATCAAGCTTACTCCAAGGTAAACTGACATTGGGGAGTTCGAGTTCTTCGGCTTTCTGTAAGCCATAAGTAATTCCGTTTTGCTCCAGCTCTTCGAGAAACGCACTGACATAAAGACCAGAGGAAAAGGGTTGTACAAACTCAATGGTAAATTTTCCGTTTACAGCGGAAATTTCAAGCAGTAACGCTGTTCCTGCACCGCTTGTCACTAATCTGAAATCGCGGATATACCGTTCTGCTTCTTTGAAATCCGCCTTGCCCACATAGCTGACATTGGCGGTTACCAAGCGGCTTGTTGTATCTCCGAGCATTTTGGCGATTCCGGTACGTTCTCCGTCTGTCGCCTTTGAAAGCAGCAGTTGGCTGATTCCCTTTTGAGAGGCAACGCCTGCTAAAACGGCTTGTTCTGTCGTCTGTTCAAAAACCATTTTGCGATATGCCGCCGCCTGCTTGTTAAGCGGTAAGCTTTTAATTTCGTCTGTGTGCTCTAAAAACGCGCCGCCCACAAGGCTTTGATGTGCCAACGGCGCTCTCAGCGCGGGACGTTGATTGACTGTCAGTGTAACGCGTATACTGTCGGTACAATCGGGATATAGCCTTGTGACCGCACGGTTGAGAAGCAAAGAAATCATCGTAGCGGGACTGCCGTTGTTTTCGGAAGTGAACCGCATAAATTCCTTTTCGTCAAGGGTAATGCCGTAAACCGTTTCCGTCGTTTCTTCTTTCAGATTTGCCGCTGTGACAGGATTAAGCGCGTCCGTCATATTTCTGCGCGAGGGCGACGGCAGGTCTTTTGCCTTCAAAACAGGGTTGTCCCATTCCTCGGCACTGATAAAATCGCCGTCAAGCCGCACGCCTTCACCGGACATTGTAATTCCATAACGCCGTGAGCAATAATAATACAAAAACGTTCTTATGATTTCATAAGCACCCTTTCCGTCTGTCAAACCGTGGAACACGTCCATAATGATACGGTCGTCCTGCCATGAAAAAGAAAGCATATGATAATTGGATTTTTCGGAATTTAATTCAACGCCGCACAGCGAATTTGTAATGACGACAGGCCGTTTGTTGTCTGCAAACACCCAACGGTTGTTTTCTTCATTTTTCAGTTCGACGCAAAAATAAGGATAACGCCGCATTGTTTTATCGACCGCATAACGTATGCTGTCATAATTCACTGCGTCGCGCATTTGCATATTAATTCTGATAACGGACGGCCGCTCTGCGGAAGATGAATACAAGGGACGGTACTCCGTGAAAAGATGTTGTTTCAAGTTCATTCACCTCTTACGCAGGAATTATAACACACAAACGCAAAGTTGTCTATGGATAT
>CAMNHG010000174.1 GCA_946539105.1 uncultured Clostridia bacterium
AAACTCTTATTTAATAAGTCCTTTTTTCGCGCGAACCTTGATGGGAAGTCCGAAGAGGTTGATGAAGCCTGCGCTGTCGTTCTGATCGTAAACCTCGTCCTCGTCGAAGGTTGCGATTTCTTCATCGTAGAGCGAATAGGGGCTTGTAACGCCTGCGTCAATGATGTTGCCCTTGTAGAGCTTTAGCTTAACCTCGCCGGTTACATACTCCTGAGTGCTGTCAACAAATGCCGACATAGCCTCGCGCAGAGGTGTGTACCACTTGCCGTCGTAAACCAAATCGGCAAAGGTGTTTGCAAGGTTCTTTTTGTAGTGAAGGGTGTCCTTGTCAAGGCAGATTTCCTCGAGCTTATCGTGAGCGGCGTAGAGGATTGTTCCGCCGGGGGTCTCGTAAACGCCGCGTGCCTTCATACCTACAAGGCGGTTTTCTACGATGTCGGTGATACCAACGCCGTTGCGTCCGCCGATTTCGTTGAGCTTTTCAATCAGCTCTACCGAGCCTACAGCCTCGCCGTTGAGCTTTACGGGAATACCCTTTTCAAAGCTCAGTGTTACATACTCGGGCTTGTCGGGAGCCTGCTCTGGAGAAACGCCCATCTCGAGAAAGCCCTCTTTGTTATACATCGGCTCGTTTGCCGGATCTTCAAGGTCAAGTCCCTCGTGGCTGAGGTGCCAGAGGTTTTTATCCTTGGAGTAGTTTGTCTCACGGTTGATTTTAAGCGGAATGTTCTTAGCCTCGGCGTAAGCGATTTCCTCCTCACGGGACTTAAACTCCCATGTCCTCCAGGGGGCGATAATCTTCATATCGGGAGCGTAAGCCTTGATTGCGAGCTCAAAACGAACCTGGTCGTTACCCTTACCTGTGCAGCCGTGGCAGATAGCGTCCGCGCCCTCGGCCTTGGCGATTTCTACAAGCCTTTTCGCGATAATCGGACGGGCGAAGGATGTACCGAGAAGGTACTTGCCCTCGTAAACCGCGCCTGCCTTAACTGTCGGGAAGATGTACTCCTCAACAAATTCTTTGTTCAAATCCTCGATGTAGAGCTTTGAAGCTCCTGTCTTGATTGCCTTTTCCTCGAGGCCGTCAAGCTCTGTGCCCTGACCTACGTTACCCGAAACCGCGATAACCTCGCAGTTGTCGTAATTTTCCTTGAGCCAAGGGATGATGATGGACGTGTCAAGACCGCCCGAATATGCTAAAACTACCTTTTTGATTTTATTGTCAGCCATTTTTGATTCCTCCGTAAAATGTAATCTGTTTTTTTGTTACCTATTACATTATACTACTTGTTTTGAAAAAATCAAGTCTTTTTTGAATATTTATGCAAATTTGAGCAGTTGCACAAATTTTGTCCGATATTCGCCTTAAATTAGCTTATTACGCATAATCAAAGGCGTGATTATATGCGTTTTCGCAGTTTTTTCAGGCGTTTTTTAATTTGAAGCGCGAAAATAATTATTCATTTATGCGTTTAAATATACATTATTTTGAATATCCGGCGGCTTATATTGAATATTATTCGAATTTCTGATATAATTTATAGCATACAAATTTTTAAAGGAGTATTGTTTATGTCTGAATTTAAGAGAATTACACCCGAGGAGATCACCGACAACCCGTTCAAGCTAATCGGCAAGGACTGGGGACTTGTCACGGGCGGCACAAAGGACGGCTTTAACACAATGACAATCAGCTGGGGCGGCGTCGGCGTTATGTGGAACAAGCCCGTCGCGTTTACGTTTATCCGTCCGCAGAGATACACCTACGAGTTTTTGGAGAAAGACGATATTTTTACAATCAGCTTTTATGATGAAAGCTACCGCAAGGCACTGAGCCTTTGCGGCAGCAAGAGCGGCCGCGACACCGATAAGCCTGCAGAAACCGGGCTTACCCCCGCGTTTACGGAGGAAGGAGCTCCGTACTTTGAGCAGGCAAGGCTTGTGCTCGTTTGCAAAAAGCTGTACGCTCAGGATTTGGGCGATGAATTTGTCACTCAGCACGACGCCGTAAAGGGTTTTTACAAAGGCAACGACTGGCACAGAATGTATGTCAGCGAAATCATAGGCGTTTTGAAAAAATAACGCGGTATTATAAAAGTTGATTTATTTTTATTTTTGTGGTATAATCTAATTTCAGAGAAAACCAAAACATCGTGAAAGGAAGTGAAGTTATGGATAACATCACTTGGAACTACTCCGATAACACTCCCGTTATCGACGGTCTTACCCACAAAATGGCGGAGCATTCCGTTATTGACGCCGATTTGTACAGCAAGTACAATGTTAAGCGAGGTCTGCGCGACCTTGACGGAAAGGGCGTTTTGACAGGACTTACCGACATCTCTACAATCAAGCAGAACAAGCTGGTTGACGGCAAGCTGGTACCCTGCGACGGCGAGCTGTATTACAGGGGTTACAACGTTAAGGACATAGTTCACGGAATTACAGCCGATAACCGTTTTGGCTTTGAAGAGGTAGTTTACCTGCTGTTGTTCGGCGAGATGCCGAATGTCGACGAGCTTAAAAACTTTAAATCGCTGCTGGTTCAGTACAGAACCCTTCCCCAGCACTTTGTCCGCGATGTAATTTTGAAGGCTCCGAGCGAGGATATGATGAACTCCATAGCCCGAAGCGTTCTCACACTGTTTTGCTATGATAAAAACCCGAACGACACCTCGCTCAACAACGTTCTGAGGCAATCTATTCAGCTTATTTCGGTATTCCCGATGCTGACGGTTTACGGCTATCACGCGTTTAACCACTATTTGCGCGACAAGAGCCTTTATATTCACCTGCCCGAGCCTTCTATGTCCACCGCTGAGGTTATTCTGTCGCTTTTAAGACCTGACAGAAAGTACACAGACTTAGAGGCAAAGGTGCTCGATATGGCGCTGATTCTTCATATGGAGCACGGCGGCGGCAATAACTCGACCTTTACAACACATGTTGTTACCTCGTCGGGAACGGACACCTACTCCGCTATCGCGGCGGCACTTTCGTCGCTGAAGGGTCCAAAGCACGGCGGCGCAAACGTTAAGGTTTACGAGATGTTCGAGGATATGAAGAAAAACATCACCGATTGGAGCGATAACGAGCAGATTGAAAATTACCTTGAAAAGCTGCTTGACAAGCAGGCGTTTGACCGCAAAGGACTTATCTACGGTATGGGTCACGCGGTTTACACAATATCCGACCCGAGGCAGAAGATTTTGAAGGGCGCGGTTCAGAAACTTGCCGATGTTGAGGGCTTCACCGAGGAATTTAAACTATACGAGCGCGTTGAAAAGCTCGCGCCCGAGGTAATCGGCAGAAAGAGGAAGATTTACAAGGGCGTTGCCTCGAACGTAGACTTCTACAGCGGTCTGCTCTACAGTATGCTTGATATTCCGTGCGAGCTGTACACTCCGCTTTTCGCCACGGCGCGTATTGCCGGCTGGAGTGCTCACAGACTTGAGGAGCTTGTAAACACCGGTAAGATTATCCGCCCGGCGTATATGAG
>CAMNHG010000175.1 GCA_946539105.1 uncultured Clostridia bacterium
TCGCAAACGCTTGCCCATGAGAGCAGGAGCTCTCTTTCCTCGGGCTTGCCCTTTACGGACTGCGAAGCCGCGACAATCGGCATCCAGCGGTCTACGTACTGGCGCGCGGTGTCGGTCTTTTCGCAGAACAGCTTAAGGTACTTTTCGCCGAGCTCCCTTTTGTCCTTAAGAACAAAGGTGAGGTAGGTTCTCGCCGCGTCAGCCGCTCCGTTGCCCTGGGTAGCGTGAGCCCAGTCGAGGATATACGGAGTGCCGTCCTCGGCGATGATGATGTTGGACGGAGTAAAGTCGCCGTGGCAGACCTTGTTGTGATCCTTCATTGACGCGAGCCTTGTGTGAAGCTCGTAGCGTGTGGTGGCGTCAAGGTCGGTCTGGCTGATTTTATCCTGCATTTTGTCCTTGATTCTCTTGAGGAGCGGACATTTTTTGCCGAGGATTTCAACCTGAATGTCAACGAACTGATTGAGGTACTCGTCGATTTTATCGGGATTTTCGTTCATAAGCTGTTCAAGGGTTTTGCCCTCGATATAGTCTGAAACGATAGCCCACTTGCCGTCGATTTTCTTAACCTCCTCAATCTTGGGGATGTTAAGACCGGTTTCCTCAACCCTTGCCTGGTTGAGTGCCTCGTTGAGGATGTCGGACTTGGGGAATGACTCGTCAAAAACCTTAACAGCGAGGTTGCCGTCCCTGTAAATTACTTTATTTTTTCTCTCCGCGAGAATATTGTCAAATTTCATTTTAAAACCCCCTTATAATCAAACGGCGTCTTTGTTGTTGCCGTAGTAAGCGTTGAGGTACATCTGCTTGATTTCGCTCATAAGCGGATATCTCGGGTTAGCACCGGTGCACTGGTCGTCGAATGCCTGCTCGGTCATTTCGTCAAGAGTTTTGAGGAAGTATTCCTCGTCAACGCCGTAGTCGGCGATTGTCTCCTTGATTCCTACCCTTGCCTTGAGCTCGTTGATACCCTTGATGAGGTTCTCTACGCTCTCCTTGTCGTTCTTGCCGGCAAAGCCGAGGAACTGAGCGACCTCAGCGTAACGCGCGAGGGTGTGGGGATGGTCGTACTGCGAGAATGTGCCCATCTTGGTGGGAACCTCGGAGGAGTTAAAGCGGATAACCTGCTCGAGCATAAGGGCGTTCGCGATGCCGTGCGCGATGTGGTGGAACGCGCCGAGCTTGTGAGCCATTGAGTGGCATACGCCGAGGAAGGCGTTGGCAAACGCCATACCTGCCATAGTGGCGGCGTGAGCAACCTTTTCACGCGCGTAGGGCTCGTTCTGTCCGTTGTCATAGCATGCAGGCAGGTACTCAAAGATAACCTTTAACGCCTTGAGAGCCAGACCGTCGGTGAAGTCGGTTGCCATTACCGAAGCGTAAGCCTCGAGAGCGTGAGATACCGCGTCGATACCCGAAGCGGCGGTAAGTCCCTTGGGACCGCTCATCATATTGTCGGCGTCAACGATAGCCATATTCGGCATAAGCTCGTAATCAGCAAGCGGATACTTGATGCCTGTATCCTGATCGGTGATTACGGCGAAGGGAGTAACCTCCGAGCCTGTGCCCGAGGATGTCGGGATAGCTACGAAATAAGCCTTTTCGCCCATCTTGGGGAAGGTGTAAATTCTCTTGCGGATATCGACAAAGCGCATAGCCATGTCAATAAAGTCAGCCTCGGGGTGCTCGTAGAGTACCCACATAATCTTTGCGGCGTCCATAGCCGAACCGCCGCCGAGCGCGATGATAACATCGGGCTCAAACTTTGTCATAGCCTCGGCACCGCTCTGTGCTGATTTGAGCGACGGGTCGGGCTCAACGTCGGAAAATACCGTGTAAGTAATGCCCATTTCGTCGAGCTTGTCGGTGATGGGCTTGGTGTAGCCGTTTTTATAAAGGAAGCTGTCGGTTACGACGAAGGCGCGTTTTTTGCCCATAACGTCGCCGAGCTCCTGAAGGGCAACCGGCATACAGCCCTTTTTGATATATACCTTTTCGGGTGCTCTGAACCAAAGCATATTCTCTCTCCTCTCGGCAACGGTCTTGATGTTCAAAAGGTGCTTGACTCCCACGTTCTCGCTTACCGAGTTGCCGCCCCAAGAGCCGCAGCCGAGTGTGAGCGACGGGAGAAGCTTGAAGTTGTAAAGGTCGCCGATTCCGCCCTGTGATGACGGAGTGTTTACGAGAATACGGCAGGTTTTCATACGCGCCGCGAATCTGTCAATCTTTTCTCTCTCGTTAACCGCGTCTATGTAGAGCGAAGAGGTGTGGCCGTAGCCGCCGTCCGCGATAAGCTGTTCAGCCTTCTCGATAGCCTCGTCAAAGTCCTTCGCCTTGTACATAGCGAGTACGGGCGAGAGCTTTTCGTGGGCAAATTCCTCGCTGATGTCTACAGACTCTACCTCGCCGATGAGGATTTTTGTGCTTTCGGGAACCTCAACGCCTGCCAAAGCGGCAATCTTAACAGGCTTCTGACCTACGATTCTTGCGTTGAGCGCGCCGTTGATGATGATAGTCTTTCTGACCTTTTCGGTCTCCTCGGGGGTGAGGAAATAGCAGCCTCTCGCCTTAAACTCCTTTTTAACCTTGGCGTAGACCTTTCTGGTCGCGATAACGCTCTGCTCGGAAGCGCAGATCATACCGTTATCGAAGGTCTTGGAGTGGATAATCGAGTTAACCGCGAGCAGAATGTCCGCCGAGTCGTCGATAATAGCCGGGGTATTGCCCGCGCCTACGCCGAGAGCCGGCTTGCCGCTTGAATAAGCCGCCTTTACCATGCCGGGGCCGCCTGTCGCGAGGATAATGTCAGCCTCCTGCATGAGCATATTTGTGAGCTCGAGCGACGGAACGTCAATCCAGCTGATAATATCCTCGGGAGCGCCTGCCGCTACTGCCGCCTCAAGAACGATTTTTGCCGCCTCGATTGTGCTCTTTTTAGCGCGCGGGTGAGGGCTTATAATTATACCGTTTCTGGTTTTTAAGCTGATTAAGGTCTTGAAAATCGCGGTCGAGGTGGGGTTGGTTGTGGGGATAACCGCGGCAATAACGCCGATGGGCTCGGCAATCTTCATTGTGCCGTAAACCTTGTCCTCCTCAATTACTCCGCAGGTTTTGGTGTTTCTGTAGGTGTTGTAAATATACTCCGAGGCAAAGTGGTTTTTGATTACCTTGTCCTCGACAACGCCCATGCCGGTCTCCTCAACCGCCATCTTGGCAAGCGGAATTCTTGCCTGATTGGCTGCTGTTGCCGCGGCGAGGAAAATTTTGTCTACCTGCTCCTGAGTGTACAGCGCGAACTTCTTTTGAGCCTCTCTAACGCGGCTAAGTGCCTTTTCAAAGCTCTTCGCGCTCTGTACAACAGGGTACTTCTTGTCGCTCATAAAAATCTCCCTTTCTTGATTTGTGCTGATTAACGATTATAAAGCAAAACCACCGAACAGCTCGGTAATAAAGGCTGTCCGGTGATTATTTACTAAGCTGTGTTAAATTTACT
>CAMNHG010000176.1 GCA_946539105.1 uncultured Clostridia bacterium
CGGGTTCATATATGTCATAATCGCCAGCGGACAGCTAACCTCTGCGCGAACGCGCTTAACCATATCAAAGATTTTGTCGGTGGTTGTGCCGCCTGCCAGCGCGCGGATGTCCGCTTCCTGAATTTCAACGCCCTCGGCAATCGGATCGGAGAAGGGGATTCCGATTTGAATTAAATCCGCTCCGTTTTTGCTCATTTCAACAAGCAGCTTTTCGGTGGTCGCAAGGTCGGGATCGCCTGCCGTAACAAACGGAATTACCGCCTTGCCGTTTTCAAATGCCTTTTTAATATCACTCATAAAGATCCTCCCCTCTGTAACGCGCGATAGCCGCAACGTCCTTGTCGCCTCTGCCGGAGAGGTTAACTACGATAATTTTGTCCTTGTCAAGCGTCGGCGCGAGCTTAATGCAGTGCGCAACGGCATGAGAGCTTTCAATCGCCGGAATAATGCCCTCAACGCGCGAGAGGTACTCAAACGCGCTTACAGCCTCCTCGTCAGTAACGGGAACATAGCTTGCCCTGCCTGTGTCGGAAAGATTAGCGTGCTCGGGGCCGATTCCGGGGTAGTCAAGACCTGCCGAGATTGAGTAAACCGGAGCAATCTGTCCGTACTCGTCCTGGCAGAAGTACGACTTCATACCGTGGAAAATTCCGAGGGTTCCGTTCGCCATAGTCGCGGCGTTTTTGGGATTGTCAACGCCCAAGCCGGCCGCCTCGCAGCCGATAAGCTGAACGCTTTTGTCCTCTAAAAACTCATAAAACGCGCCCATGGCGTTGCTTCCGCCGCCTACACAAGCCATAACAACGTCGGGAAGTCTGCCTTCCTTTTCCATAAGCTGAGCCTTAATCTCCTTGCCGATTACGCTCTGAAAATCACGCACAACGGTGGGGAAGGGGTACGGACCCATAACCGAGCCTAATACGTAGTGGGTGTCGCTCACACGGTTGCACCACTCGCGCATTGCGGCGTTAACCGCGTCCTTAAGCGTCATTGTGCCTGTCTCTACAGCGTTGACCTTCGCGCCGAGCAGCTTCATTCTGTACACGTTAAGAGCCTGGCGGATTGTATCCTCCTTGCCCATAAAAATCTCGCACTCAAGTCCGAGCAGAGCCGCGACCGTAGCGGTTGCAACGCCGTGCTGACCCGCGCCGGTCTCGGCGATTACCCTTGTCTTGCCCATCTTTTTGGCGAGCAGACACTGACCGAGGCAGTTGTTGAGCTTGTGCGAGCCGGTGTGGTTTAAATCCTCGCGCTTTAGGTAAATCTTCGCACCGCCGAGGTCCTTGGTCATCTTCTCGGCATAGTAAAGGCGCGACGGTCTGCCTGCGTACTCGCGCATGAGAAAGTCGAGCTCAGCGACAAACTCGGGATCGTCCTTGTACTTAAAATAAGCCTCTTCAAATTCGTTTACGGCATTCATCAGGGCTTCGGGAACAAACTGTCCGCCGTGAATACCGAATCTTCCTTTTGACATTTTTATCATTCCTTATTGTATATTCGCTTTAATGATTGTATTAAAGAAACGTTTGATTTAAACGTTAATTATTTATACTCCGTTCAGACCCGCCGTTAATAAAACTTATGAATAAATTTACGTTTTAAAAAGGCGGAATTGACCGCAGGGGCACCCTGCCGCTAATCGGTGTCCAATTTAAGGACGGCCATAAACGCTTCCTGCGGAACCTCTACGGTGCCGAGCTGGCGCATACGCTTTTTGCCTTCCTTCTGCTTTTCAAGCAGCTTTTTCTTTCGGCTGATGTCGCCGCCGTAGCACTTGGCAAGTACGTCCTTGCGCATAGCCTTAACGGTCTCACGCGCGATGATCTTGCCGCCGATGCAAGCCTGAATCGGCACTTCAAAGAGCTGTCTGGGGATTTTCTCCTTTAGCTTTTCCGCCATTTTCCTTGCGCGCGGATAAGCCTTGTCCTTGTGGATGATAAACGACAGCGCGTCAACAACCTCGCCGTTGAGCATAATGTCAAGTTTTACTAATTCACTGGGAACATACTCCTTCAGCTCGTAGTCAAACGAAGCGTAGCCGCGTGTGCGCGATTTAAGCGTGTCGAAAAAGTCGTAAATAATCTCCGCGAGGGGGAGAATGTAGTGCAAATCAACGCGGTCTGCGTCGATGTACTGCATATCAATAAACGTTCCGCGCCTGTCTTGGCATAGCTCCATAATGTTGCCGACATATTCCTTCGGAGTGTAAATGTGCGCGTCGGTAACGGGCTCCTCAGCCATCTGAATAAGCGACGGATCGGGGTAATTGGTCGGGTTGTCAATCAGCTCAACAGTGCCGTCGGTCTTGGTGATTCGGTAAATTACGCTCGGCGCGGTGGTGATTAGGTCGAGCATATACTCGCGTTCAAGGCGTTCCTGAATAATCTCCATGTGCAGAAGTCCGAGGAAGCCGCAGCGAAAGCCGAAGCCTAACGCGACCGAGGTCTCGGGGTCAAAGGAGAGCGCAGCGTCGTTTAGCTGCAGCTTTTCGAGCGCGTCCTTTAGGTCGCCGTACTTCGCGCCGTCAACAGGGTAAATTCCGCAGAAAACCATCGGCTGAGCCTCGCGGTAGCCGGGCAGCGGTTCTGCCGCAGGATTATTAGCAAGCGTTACCGTATCGCCCACCTTTGCGTCGGCAAGGGTTTTGATTGAACCGCAAATATAGCCAACCTCGCCGGCGTAAAGACCGTCGGTCTTTTCAAACTGGGTAGCGTGCATAAGTCCGCACTCGACAACGTTGAACACACTGCCTGTCGCCATCAGCTTGAACTCATCTCCGGGGTGAATCTGACCTTCCTTTAGCCTTACGTAGATGATAACGCCCTTGTAGCTGTCGTAGTAGCTGTCGAAAATCAGCGCGCGCAGCGGAGCGTTAACGTCGCCCGTTGGAGCCGGAATATCGCTGACGATTTTTTCGAGCACGGCGTGAATGTTAATTCCTGCCTTTGCCGAAATCTGCGGAGCGTCCTCGGCAGGGATTCCGATGATGTCCTCAATCTCGGTGATAACTCTCTCGGGGTCGGCACTGGGCAAATCAATTTTGTTTATTACCGGCACAATTTCAAGTCCGCTGTCAACCGCCAAATAGGTGTTGGCAAGCGTCTGTGCCTCAATTCCCTGAGAAGCGTCTACAACAAGTATCGCGCCCTCGCAAGCCGCGAGCGAACGCGAGACCTCGTAGTTAAAGTCAACGTGTCCGGGGGTGTCGATTAGGTTAAAAAGATATTTTTCGCCGTCGTCGGCGTTGTAAACAACGCTTACGGCGCGTGCTTTTATTGTAATGCCGCGTTCGCGTTCAAGCTCCATATCGTCGAGCAGCTGTGCCTCCATATCGCGCGCCGATACGGAGTTGGTCTGCTCCAAAATTCTGTCGGCAAGCGTGCTTTTGCCGTGGTCAATGTGAGCTATAATGCTGAAATTGCGGATTTTATCCTGCGGAAAAGACAATTTTCATCACCTTTTTCTT
>CAMNHG010000177.1 GCA_946539105.1 uncultured Clostridia bacterium
GAATTGTGTCGGTCACGCCGTTTGAGTAGGTGTAGCACGCCAAAAAGTTGACGTTCGGAGTGTAGGTGGTGTAGCCGACGATAATTTCGAGCCCGTCGTTTTCGTCGATATCCGCGAAGTCAACGCAGTCGACGTCGGTGGTCTCGGTCACGTAATCGCCCGAGGTTTTCCACTCGCCGTCCTGATCGTACATCAACAGCATATGAACCCCGGCGGTTTCGTCCTTGCCCTTGAAGAAGGCGATAGCCTCGTCAACGCCGTCGCCGTTTAGGTCGTTCATAATAATGGCGCTGCGGTAGGAGCCGCTTTTGGGATATTTAAGCGTGTAATTGCTGCCTGCCGTCTTGGAAATCAGCTTTTCAATTTCCGCCTCGTCGCCCATTGTTCTGGGCGGTCTGAGCGATTCCTCAAAGCTCAAATCCGCAATATTACAGCCGCACAAAAGCACGGTTGCACCCGCCAAAAGTACGGCGGCAAGTTTTTTCGGCTTCAAGTAATCACCCCTTTTTATAATTGATAATTGATAATGGATAATTGATAATTTTGGTCGGGAACGCAGGTCGGTTAAGACTTTTAAAGCGGCTCCCGATTAAATAAATATGGTGCTGAATTAGAGAATTTTTACTTCTTGTTTCAGTTCTTCTGCACCGCGACCAGATACTTAATTTTTTTGCCTTCCTCGGTGAACATTCGCTCGTGCTCGGTCACGATGTTGTCCTTAACATCGCTTGCGTGCAAGTCGCGCGTGATGAATTTAATCTCATATCCGCTCTGCTCAAAGTACTCCACGCTCTCCTCAAAAAGCTCGTCGTCATCGGTCTTAAAGCGGATTTCCGCGTCTTTTTTTAGGAAGGTTTTGTACATCTCGAGCTTCCTCGGGAAGGTCAGCCTGCGCTTTTTGTGCCTTGCGCGAGGCCACGGGTTGCAGAAGTTTATAAACAGCCTTTCAATTTGGTCGTCGGCTGTAATGATTTTATCAAGCTGCTCTACATTGTAATTGACGAGCAAAAGGTTTGTAATATCGTCCTGAGTTTTGCCGTTTTCCTCAAACAGTTTTACAATAGTACGCCTGCCGACGCCGAGCATATCAATCTTGATGTCGACAGCGATTATATTTTTATCGGGGTTTTGGAGTGCGAGCTGTCCTGCAAAACCGCCCTTGCCGCAGCCTATTTCAAGGTACAGCGGCTGCTTTTTCGGAAAAGCCTCAGCCCATTTGCCGGCGTGCTCGTCGGGATTTTTGACGAAAAAATCACAGACGCTAAGCTCGGGCTCAGCCCATTTCTTTTTTCTTATTCTCATATTGCCTCTTTTAAATAAGTAAATATCACTTTATTATACCAAATTGTAACCGATTATGCAATAAAATAGCGAGAAAAATCGTCGTTTGATTAACAAAATTTAATATTATCGTCGTAATTTTTCGATTTTGTAAAAATAATATCACTAAAACGCTTGCCGAGCTTTTTTACAAGCGGCATGATTACAACATTTTCACTTTTGAAGTGCCCGGCGTCAATCACCGTGATTCCCAGGTCGTTGGCGGTGTTTATCTCGTGGTGCTTAATCTCGCCTGTAATAAGCGCGGAGCAGCCTTCTTCCGCGGCGGCAAAAATCTCGCTTCCGCCGGAGCCGGAGCAAATCGCGACCTTTTTTATTTTATTATTCGCTGTGGTGTAGCGCAGTCCCTTGCAATCGAGCGCGAACTTTACCTGCTCCGCAAGCTCATCGGAGTTCATCTCTTTTTCAAGCTCGCCTGTAAACAGGCACTCGCCCTTGTCAGACCTCACCGCGTTTTTAACTCCCACGGCGGCGGCAAGGCAGAGGTTAACGCCGAAGCTCTCGGATAAATCGAGGTTGGTGTGCATACAAATCGCGGAAATTCCCTTTTTTGCCAAGAGGTAGGGGGCAGAGCCTGCTTCAAGCCTTTTCAGCGGCTGAAAGATAACCGGATGATGGCTGATTATAAGCTCGCACTCGAGCTTTTCCGCTTCATAAACAACCTCGGGCGTAATGTCGAGAGATACCAGCGCGCGGCGGACAAATTGATTTTTGTCGCCGACAAGCAGTCCCACGTTGTCAAATTCCATTGCGGTGCTTACGGGAGCGAACTCCTCAAAAAACTCAAGAATATCATTAACAGTCGCCATAAATACTCTCCTTTAATTTTTCCGCGAGCACGGCAAAGCCCGCGTCTCCGTTAGCTTTTTTTAAAAGCCTCTCTATGTGGGCTTTTAAAAATCGAAGATGCGTTTCGTTTTCTCTCGGTTTAAGCTCGCCTGCGTAGGGATATATCTCGTCGTAAACGCGCTCTTTACCGCTGTATTGTACAAGCAGGACGGTGTAGCATTTGTTCGAAGCTACACAGCAATCCTGACTTAAAATTTCAAAACCGTTTTGGCAGAGCCGTTCAATCAACAGCTCGCTTTTTGTCATCGGCTGCAAAATAAACCGCTTGTTTTTATTGCGCGAATATTCGCAGTCAAAAATGATTTTGGCGATAAGCTCGCCGCCCATACCGGCGATTACAATGTCGTCTGCTTCATCTGCCGAAATGTTTTTAAGCCCGTCGCTCAGTCTGGTTTTAACCTTATCCTCAAGCCCTGCCTGACGGATGGTAAGCTGTCCGCGGCTGAGCGGTTCGGGGTTGATATCGGCGGCAATCGCGCATTCGCACACGCCGTTTCGGCACAGCCACACAGGCAAATACGCGTGGTCTGTGCCTATGTCCGCAAGCCTGCTGCCCTGTCGCACAAACGACGCGCAAAGGCTTAGACGGCTGTCAAGGCTTATCATTTAAGAGCCTTGTTAATTGCCTCAACAAGGGCGTCGGCGTCCGCACCGTGAACCATACAGGCTTCATCAATAGTCTCGCCTCTTGAAGCGGGGCAGCCGAGGCAGTGCATACCTATGCCCAAAAAAATCTGTGCGGTTTCGGGGTGCTGATCAAGCACGTCGCCGATAATAGAATTTTTTGTTATTTCCATAACAACACCTCCAAAAATAACCACATTTTGTGGTCTACCCAATATTATACCATTATATTTAGTATTTGTAAACCTTTATTTAAGGCAAAAACAGCAGGGACAGCCCATAATGAGCCGTCCCTATAGTAGTTACTTCCAATATTTTTTATCCAGACTTCTGTATTGCACAGCTTCCAAAACGTGGCTTGAATTTATAATCTCCTCGCCGTCCAAATCAGCTATTGTTCGCGCGACCTTAAGCACGCGGTTGTACGCTCTCGCGGTAAAGCCGAGGTTTTCAAACGCGTTTTTCAGCGTCTGTTCGGCTTCCTTGTCAATCACGCAGTACTTTTCAAACTGCTCCTCGGTGACCTTTGCGTTGCCGTGAGTAGCCGTACCGCTGTACCTTTTGCGCTGAATCGCCCTCGCCGCTTCAACACGCTTTTTGATATCCTGTGATTTTTCAAAGTCGGTGCT
>CAMNHG010000178.1 GCA_946539105.1 uncultured Clostridia bacterium
CCGAATGAGGTCAGGCGGAAAAAGCCCTTTCCGTTTTCTCCGAAGCCCTCGCCCGGAGTGCCGACAACTGCGGCGTTTTGGAGCAGGCAATCGAAAAATTCCCAACTGCCCATACCGTTCGGGCATTTAAGCCAGATGTACGGCGAATTTTTGCCGCCTGTGTAGTAGATTCCGAGCTCGTCGAGCGCGGACGCGATAATCTTTGCGTTGCCGCTGTAGTAATCGAGGTTCTCTTTAATCTGATTCTGTCCCTCGGCACTGAACACCTCTGCCGCTGCGCACTGAACCGGCCACGACACGCCGTTGAACTTTGTCGCCTGACGGCGGTACCACATTGAGTGCAGGCTATGTCCGTCGCGCTCAAGCTCCTTGGGAATGACGGTATAGCCGCAGCGCGTTCCGGTAAAGCCTGCGGTTTTTGAGAGCGAGCAAAGCTCAATCGCGCAGGTGCGCGCGCCCTCAATACAGAAAATTGAACGCGGAGAATCATCCTTGATAAACGCCTCATATGCCGCGTCGTAGATAATAACCGCGCCGTTTTTGTTGGCGTAATCAACCCAGACCTTAAGCTGATCGGCACTGTAAGCCGCACCGGTCGGGTTGCCGGGGGAACAAAGGTAAATTATGTCTGCCTTTACGTTTTCATCGGGCATTGCAAGGAAGTGGTTTTCCTGAGTCGCGGCAGCGTAGATAATCTTTCTGCCTGCCATCAGGTTCGCGTCAACGTAAACCGGGTAAACAGGGTCGGTGACAAGCACGGTATTGTCCTGAGAAAAGATGTCGCCTAGGTTTCCGCAGTCGGACTTTGCTCCGTCGGAGATGAAAATTTCATCCGCGCCGACCTCAACGCCGTAGCTCTTGTAATAGCCCGACACCGCCTCGCGAACAAAGTCGTAGCCCTCGTACTCGGGATAGCCCTTAAAGGTCTCCTTGTGGCGCAAATCCTCGCAGCCCTTTTTCATTGAGGCAACGACAATCGGCGCAATCGGCAGGGTTACGTCGCCGATACCGAGCCTGATAATCTCTTTATCAGGGTTTGCGGCGGCAAATTCGTTGGTCTTGCGCGCGACGTCCGCAAACAGATAATTCGGTACAAGCAGGTCAAAATTGCTGTTGATTTTCATACTTACACTTCCCATTCTCCGTAAAATTACCTTTTAATTATATTATTGAGCAGGCGTGTTGTCAATAGATTTTGCAATTTTTATTATTATAATATTCAGTTATTTTTGATTTTCAATGGATTTTAGTTGATTTTCAGGAATATTTGCAACTTATAAATTGCATTTCCTGCATTTTGAAATATATAAAACGGAGATTTTAAAATAGGTCTTGATTTTTATAAAACTTAGTATTATAATAGGTTTTGTGATAACCTACCTTTTTAGTAGTTTTTATGTGAAAGGATGATTTTATGAGAGAAATTTACGCGGATAACTCCGCGACAACGCGCCTTTCTCCCGTTGTTTTGGAAAAGATGACACCGTACCTAACCGAGATTTACGGCAATCCGTCAAGCATTTACAGAATCGGCGGAAAGGCAAAGGAAGCCGTTGAAGCTGCAAGGGAAAATATTGCGAAGAACCTCGGTGCGGAAAGACCGAACGAAATATACTTTACCTCGGGTGGAAGCGAGTCCGACAACTGGGCAATCCGTGGCGTTGCCTACGCGCTGAAAAAGAAGGGCAAAAACCATATTATAACGTCAAAGTTTGAACATCATGCTGTGCTTCACACCTGCCAGGCACTCGAAAAAGAGGGCTTTGAGGTTACGTACCTCGATGTTTACGAAAACGGAATTGTAAAGCCCGGGGACGTTGAAAACGCGATTAAGGACACAACCGCGCTTGTCACCATAATGTACGCGAACAACGAAATCGGCACGATTCAGCCTATCGCGGAAATCGGCGCGATTTGCAAAAAACACGGTGTGCTTTTCCACACTGACGCGGTTCAGGCTGCAGGATATGTGAAGATAAATGTCGCTGAGCAGAATATAGATTTACTGTCGATGACGGCGCACAAAATCCACGGACCAAAGGGCTGCGGACTGCTCTATGTACGCCGCGGAGTGCCGATTCAAAACCTTATTTACGGCGGTGCTCAGGAAAAAGGCAAACGCGCCGGAACAGAAAACGTCGCCGGAATTGTCGGACTTGACGCGGCACTGCAGATCGCCGTTGACACTATGGACGAGCGAAATAAAAAAATATCCGCTCTTAGAGATAAGCTGATAGACAGCCTGCTGAAAATTGAGCGTTCAAGGTTAAACGGCGACCGGGTTCACAGGCTGCCGAACAACATCAATATGTGCTTTGAGGGCATTGAGGGCGAAAGCCTGCTGTTAAAGCTCGATATGAACGGCATACAGTCCTCGTCGGGCTCGGCGTGCACATCGGGAAGCCTTGACCCAAGCCATGTACTGCTCGCAATCGGACTTCCGCACGAAATCGCACACGGAAGTATGCGCCTTTCGTTCTCGGACGAGACGACCGAGGAGGATATTGATTACATCGCGAAAATCGTGCCCGAGGTTGTGACATATCTGAGAAATATGTCGCCGCTGTGGGAGGACATTAAAAAGAAAGAAAAGGAGAATTGATATGGTATATTCGGAAAAAGTTATTGACCACTTTGCGAATCCGCGCAATGTGGGAGAAATAGAAAACGCCGACGGTATCGGCGAGGTAGGTAACTCCAAGTGCGGAGATATTATGAAGATGTACATTAAGGTTGACGACAACAAAATCTCCGACGTAAAGTTCAAAACCTTCGGCTGCGGAGCGGCTATTGCCACAAGCAGTATGGCTACCGAGCTGATTAAGGGCAAGTCGGTTGACGACGCGCTTAAGCTGACAAACAAGGCGGTTATGGAGGCTCTTGACGGACTTCCGCCGGTCAAGGTTCACTGTTCGGTGCTCGCCGAGGAAGCGATTAAGGCGGCTGTCGGAGATTATTATAAAAAGATAGGCGTTGACCCTGAAATAATAAAGTAATCATAGTACAAGGGACTGAATCGTTTTTGATTCAGTCCCTTATTCTATATTTTGCCCGTGCGGTACATTGTTAAAAGTGTTTTTAAGTCCTCTATTGTCTTGCTTATGCTCTCGCCCGAGTCAGTGTCGAGCACCATAATTCTGTGCTTTTCGGTCTCGACAATCTCGGAATCCGAGTGAATGTCACGGTTTTCGCTGAGGGCTTCCTCAACGCTTTTAAACGGATGATGCGCCTTTAAGCGCAGACCGTGGGAGTTATAAATCAGCGTGTAGCCGGCAATTCCCGTTGTGCTGTGGTATTCCCTGCAAAAGCCGCCGTCAATTACAAGCAGCTTGCCGTCAGCCCTGATGGGCAGCTCACCCTTGACGGTTCTGACCGGGGTATGGCCGTTGATTATGTGCGAGCAATCCGATTCTAA
>CAMNHG010000179.1 GCA_946539105.1 uncultured Clostridia bacterium
GAGTTGTTAGGAACAATAATATTCGTCATTCCGTATGCCGATAATTCAATGTCACCTAAATATGTGTTACCGTCATACATTTGGCAAGTGCTGCTTGCTTCCGAATCATTAACTATTTTGATTCCGTTAATCTCAGCTTCAAACGGTTTAAGAAAAACAAGCACGTCGCCATATACGTTTTTCTTAACTGCGATAAGGTCATTGTCTCTGACATATTTTAAAAAATTAATCTTTACCGGCTTGCGAACTTCCAAGCCCTGCCGCTCTATTTCATCGGCAATCTTAATTCGAAAGGTTTTGGGCGTTCTGTCAATATATCCAAAAAGAACAGCTTGCGTCAATAACCTGTCAACGGAGCGCGAAGGATCATTGTTGTAAGCTACCGTACACTTTATTACATCATCCGAGTGTAATCTTTGGTAAACTTCCGTTGTGATGTTTTCAGTGCTGCTATCTGAATTTTCAAGCTCGGTGGTTATGTCTAAACTGCCGTAAAAAAGATTATCAATCGGCGAAGTAAAGAAAACGTTTTTTACAATAAAGCCAAAAAACAGCGAATGGTTCGAAAGCTTATCTTCATCAATCTTTACATTGCAGTTAATATTGCCGTCATAAACATATCCGTCGTTGTCGGGGTTTAACTCAACCGTAACATAATCGGCTAAATCAATGACAAACAAAGAGCGCGCAAAGAAAAAGAGCAAAAACATTGCGGCAACAGTTAAAACAACTGCAACGGGAATGATTATTTTCAATTTGCTTTTTGAAGATGAAGGTGTCTTTTTTGCGGTCATTTTGGTTGCCTCATAGAATATTTATTCGTTTGATTTTCTGGACGCCGCCTCGCACAGCGATAAAAAGATTATGAACAGCGGTGTGGTAATCGGCACGGCGATGTTTACCACAGCCTGAGCCATATACGCGACAGCCGCCGCCGCGAACGCGAGCACTACAGGGTTTTTCTTTGCCGACTTAAATCCCCTCACAAGCGCGCTGCCCGCAAACGCGAGGTAGGACGCAAGTCCTGCGATTCCGATTGTCACAAGGTAGTTGATGTACTCATTGTGAGCCGCGTCGGTCGAGGAATTGCCGTACTGCTGCAGCTCCTTAAAATACGGCTCGTACACGCAATAAAAGGTATCCGGTCCGAAGCCGAACAGCTTGTGAACAAAGTCCGCGCCGCCGAAAATATCAAACGCGCGAATCCACATAATTCCCCTGTGCGTGCCCCACTCCGGGCCAAAGCGCAGGATTTTTTCATAATCGCCGAGCGGCGTTTTTGTGTCGATAAAGCTAAAGTAAACAAACACTCCGACAGCCCCGAGGAACGCCAGTCCGAACAGACAGCCGACCGCGACAGGTACAGCCTTCGGCAGGGTAATGCCGGGCTTTTTCGCGCTGATGATAAACAAAACCGCGGTTATCACCGCCGAGGCGGCAATCGCGAGATAAAGCGTTTTTGAGAACAAAATCGCCGACGGCAGACTGCCGAGCTTTTTGTAGCTGTCCTCTAAAATCAGCGAGAAAAGCCTGAGCAGCTTGACCGAGCCGAGCATAACCGTGAGCGCGAGAAAATAGAATTTCAGGCGGTCGGTTTTCCTGATGAAAACCACGAGGAACACCGCCAAAAATACGGCGATTCCCAGCAGTCCCGAGTCGCTGTCGCCGATAATCAACGCCATTGTGCCGAGCCCTGTTGAGACGAGGTAAATCACCCTGAACAGCAGCCTTTTTGTCACAACCGACATCGTAAAAATCACCGGCAGCGTTACGCATATAAAGCCCGAGAGCATATTTTTGTTGCCGATTGTCGCGAAAAATTCCATAAACACGTTCTGCTGCGTTTGGAAATTCGCGAACATATTGAGCGGGTCGATGTAAAATCCGTTGAGCACCGTCAGCAGATAGACGATTCCGCAGGAGCAGGCAAGCCCGATGAAAACAAACTCGGCGTAGCGGTACAGCCGCGTGATTAAAAAGTACGCGAGCACGTAGAACAAAATCAAAATCAAGCCGTTGTTGCGCCCCTGAGAGTAGCCGCCGATGGTGGCTTCGCCGAAAAACGCAAGCTCCCTGTACGGTGACAGAACCGTTGACACCGCGCAGCATAAAACAAGCGCGAGTGCCGCCCAGTCGTTAAAGGTTATGTTGTCGAAAAATGATTTTTTCGGTTTGCTTTTATCCGCGGAATTTGCCTGAGTTAACAGGAGCAGAACCTCGGCAATCGCCGCAATCGCGGTCATCACCAAAAAGAAGTAGTACTTTTGGTGCCTGATTCCGACAAAGCCGTTGTCCATATGCCAAAACGGGAACTTGCCGTCAAAATACACCGCGACGTACAGCGGAAAAACCGTGAACATCACGAGCAGGTAAATGTTTATGAAAACCGCGCTCAGCGGCAGGCGTTTTTTTGCGGATTTATTTGATTTTTCGTGAACCATATCATATGCCTTTCGTAAGTAATACACCTAAATTTTATACCCATCTTGCGCAGTTGTCAATCAAATTTGCAAAGGAATATTTTTTGATATATTGCGCAGGCGGACGATTTGTGATAGAATACTATTAAAGGCGGTGACGTTATGAAAAAGTTAATTGTTATCGGATTCGACGGCACGATTGCCGACACCTCTCCGGGAATAGTGTATTGTATGAACACTACCGCAATCGCGATGGGCTACACGCCTGTTCCGAACGAGGCACTTCACAATATAATCGGCGTATCGCTGGAGCAGGGCTTTATGGATTTGTACGGAATGAAGCCCGATGAAATTGAGTATGCGATGAACAACTACAGCAAGCTGTACTCGATGAAGGGCGAGGAGATGATTTTGCTCTACGACGGAATCGACGAATCGCTCAAAAAGCTAAAGGACGACGGCTTTAGGCTCGCGATTGTCACTCAGAAGAACAAAAAATTCATTCACAATATCCTCGGCGTTTACAAGAACATCGGCGAGCATTTTGACACCGTCTGCGCGTCCGATGTTGACGTTGAGCTCGAAAAGAGCGATATGCTCAGAAAGGTCTGCGCCGAGCTCGGTATTATGGAGCAGGACAGCGTTTTTGTCGGCGACAGCTACGTTGACGCCCTCGCGGCTCAGCAGGTCGGTATGGACTTTGCCGCCGCGCTGTACGGACTGGGATTTAGGAGCGAGGAGGAGACAAAGCAGTACCAAAACTGCCGCGCCTGCCTGAAAAACGCAGGCGAGATTTACACCAAACTCTCAAAGCTGTAAGAGGTATTTCGGACTGTCGGCATTTGCGGCAGTCTGTTTAGGCGTTTCTATTGACAAAAAACAGCGAATAATATATAATAATTCCCGGCAGTTCATTGCGCTGCCGGGAAAATAAAACATCGGGGTGTAGCGCAGCTGGTAGCGCGCCTGCTTTGGGAGCAGGATGTCGGG
>CAMNHG010000180.1 GCA_946539105.1 uncultured Clostridia bacterium
GTTGGACAAGCCTTACGGAATATGATATAATAAACGCAGTAAACGTTTTTATGTAATCAAAAGCTAGATTTTGCGTTTATTATACATATTTATATTGCCCGCTCGATTTGCCGCTTTGCGGCAAGAGCGATGGCTGATTACATCATAAACACCTTGTGTTTATGATGTAATCAAATCGAAAAATCTTAAATGCAGGACTCAGGTGAAAGTATGAAAGTAATTGAAAAAATCAGCGATTTCTTCGGAAAAAATATGGCTTTGATTGTACTGGCGGTAGCGGCGCTCGCGCTGTTTGTTCCGCAGTCGTCGCTGTGGATAGACACGTCGTGGATAAACTACCTTTTGATGGTTGTAATGTTCGGCATGGGGCTGACTATGAAGCCGAGAGATTTTGCCCTGGTTTTCAAAAGACCAAAGGACATTTTAGTCGGCACGGCGGCGCAGTTTATTATTATGCCTGCGCTGGCGTTCGGCTTGAGCAAACTTTTTCAGCTTGACCCGGCACTCACGGCAGGGGTGGTGCTTGTCGGCACCTGCCCGGGCGGCACGTCGAGCAACGTGATCACCTACCTGTCAAAGGGCGACGTCGCGCTGTCTGTGGGAATGACGAGCGTTAACACCCTGCTCGCTCCGCTGCTGACTCCGGCGATAACGTGGCTGCTGCTGCAAACGACCGTCAGGGTAGATGTTTGGGCGATGTTTTGGAGCATTATCCAGGTGATTATTATTCCTGTTGCCCTCGGCTTTGTAATAAACCGTTTCTTCGGAAAATTCACGGAGAAGGCTGTCGCGGTTTTGCCGTCGGTTTCCACCGTCGCGATTTGCCTGATTATCGCCGCGGTTGTATCTCATAACGCCGAGAAAATCTACACAAGCGGAGTATTGGTTTTTGCCGTTGTAATTCTTCACAACCTGCTCGGCTACGCCGGCGGTTTCGGGCTCGGCAAGCTGCTTAAAATGCCTCCCGAAAAAGTAAAGGCTCTGTCGATCGAGGTCGGAATGCAAAACTCGGGACTTGCCACAAGCCTTGCCGGAACGGCGTTTTCAGGCCTTGCGATGGCGACAGTGCCGGGAGCGGTTTTTTCCGTTTGGCACAACATATCCGGCGCGATTTTGGCAGGCTTTTACAGAAGATGGAAAAACAGCGGCGAAAACGAAAAATGATGACAAAAAAGGAAGTACCCGGTTAAAGGTACTTCCTCTTTTTATGCAAAGTATTTTGTATTACATCAGCGAGCAGACGAGGTCGGTGTACTCCGAGGGGTTTTCGAGGGGCAATCCCGCGATGAGCAGTGCCTGTGAGTAGAGCACCTCGGCGTATTTTTTCGCCTTGTCAACGTCGGTCTGAATGAGGGCTTCCATATTCTTGACCGCGGTGTGGTTCATATTGAGCTCGAGCACGCGCTGAGCCTTCATTCCGCTGCCGGGCTGAACGGCGTTGAAGTACTTTTCCATCTCGAACGAGATTCCGCCCTTCGCGGTGAGGCATACCGGGTGAGAAACCAGCTTTTTGGACTCTACAACCTCGGCAACCTTATCGCCGAGAGTCTCCTTTACAAAGGTGAGCAGAGCGGTGCTGTCCTTCTTTTCGTCCTCTGTCTTTTCGTCGTCGCTCTCGATTCCGAGGTCGTCGTTTGTCGCGGAGCAGAAACGCTTTTCCTTGTACATCATCAGGGTCTGGAGCGTGAACTCGTCGGCGTCCTCCGTGCAGTATAGAATTTCATAACCCTTTGAGCGCAGCAGCTCGGTCTGGGGAAGCGCGTCGATAGCCGCGGCGGTTTCGCCTGTGGCAAAGTAAATTCTCTCCTGGCCTTCCTTCATTCTGTCAACGTACTCGGACAGGGTAACGAGCTTTTTCTCGGTCGAGGAGTAGAACATCAAGAGATCCTGAAGCTCGTCCTTGTGCATACCGTAGTCGGAAACAACGCCGTATTTGAGCTGTCTGCCGAAGGCTGCGAAGAACTTTTCGTAGTTCTCGCGGTCGTTTTTGAGCATTGAGGTGAGCTCGTTTTTAATCTTCTTTTCAATATTCTGGGCGATTGTGAGCAGGTGGCGGTCGTGCTGGAGCATCTCACGCGAGATATTCAGCGACAAATCGGCGGTGTCCACAATACCCTTTACAAAGCGGAAGTACTCGGGCACAAGCTCCTCGCAGTTTTCGGTAATCAGAACGCCGCTGGAGTAGAGCTGAAGTCCCTTTTTGTAGTCCTTTGAGTAGTAGTCGTAGGGCGCGGCGGAGGGGATAAACAGCAGTGCCTTGTATGTAACAACGCCCTCTACAGATGTAACGATTGTCTTAATCGGCTTGTCCGCCGCCATAAACTTTTCGTTGTAAAAGCGGTCGTACTCCTCCTGCTTAACGTCCTTTTTCGGACGCTGCCAGATAGGGATCATACTGTTGAGGGTTTCGCGCTCGGTGTAATCCTCGTACTCGGGCTTGTCGCTGTCCTTGGTCTCCTCCTTAACCCTGCTCTTTTTAACGTCCATAAGAATCGGGTAGCGGATGTAGTCGGAATATTTCTTTACAAGGCTCTGGATTCTGTACTGCTCCAAAAACTCGTCGTAGTTTTCGTCCTCGGTGTTGTCCTTAAGTGTGAGGATAATTTCGGTACCTATACCGTCCTTCTGAATTTCGGTGATTGTGTAGCCGTCGGCACCGCTCGACTGCCAGCAGTAAGCGGTATCACAGCCGTACTTTTTGGTGTTTACCACAATCTCCTTGGCAACCATAAACGCGGAGTAAAAGCCTACGCCGAACTGACCGATAATGTCGATATCGTCGGGCTTTTCCTCGAGCTCATTTTTGAACTTGAACGAGCCGGAGTTAGCGATTGTACCGAGGTTGTTTTCGAGGTCGTCCTTGTCCATACCGATACCGTTATCGGTGATTTTCAGGGTGCGGCTGTCCTTGTCAGCCTCGATAAAAATGTTAAAATCGCTCCTATTCATACCGAGCTTGTCGTCGGTGAGGGCGATAAAGCAGAGCTTGTCAATCGCGTCGCTGGCGTTTGAGATAATCTCGCGCAGGAAAATTTCCTTGTGCGTGTAGATTGAGTTAATCATCAAATCGAGCAGACGCTTTGATTCGGATTTAAATTGTTTTTTTGCCATCTTGATTACTTCCTTTTTATTGATTTCAATTATATTTTACCACTTGTGTCAAGCGTTGTGTTTTTCGTGATTTTCATAAATCGACAGGGCGACCTTGCTGTTGAGGAAAATCTCCCTTTTAAGGTCGTTAAGGCTGTCAAAACGCTTTTCGGATCTGATAAAGTCGAGCAGGCGGATATCTGCGGTCTGACCGTATATTTCGCCGCCGCGGTACTTGGGCATCCACGTTTCGTACAGCGGTTTTTCTCCGCCGACGGTGGGCTTGATACCGACGTTTGTAACTCCGCAGAA
>CAMNHG010000181.1 GCA_946539105.1 uncultured Clostridia bacterium
GTCTATAACCTTAAGCAGGGCGAAAACGTTGTGGGCGGCGGACGTCCGAACATCAGCTCAAACGTAAGCTCATGGAAGATGACCCTTCTTGCCGCCGAGGATTCGCTTTTCGGCAGCTCCGTGGCGGCGTACAGACGCCCCTCAACCCAAAAGGAGTATATGGACAGCCTTTTCCACGCGGCTTACCGCAGAAAGGTAATCGCCACGGTGGGCGGCTTTAACGAAAACCTCGGACGTACCGAGGACAACGAATTTCACTACCGTATCCGTCAGGCAGGCTTTAAGATGTGCTGCTGCCCGGATATTATCTCTTATCAGCACTCTAGAAACACGCTAAAAAATATGGTAAGGCAAAAGTATTCCAACGGCAGGTGGATCGGCCTTACGGTCTCGGAGTGCCCCGGTTGTTTGTCGTACTTTCACTTCGCGCCGTTTATATTTGTTGTCACGCTTATCGCGCTGATAATATTGGCGGTTCTGGGACATCCGTTTTTCCTGTATATTCTGCTTATTGTCTACGGAATGTTCGACTTTGTAAATACCGTTGGCTGCTGTACGGTCAAAAATATGCAGCCCCAGTTTGTGTTTTTGCCGTTTATATTCCCCTTGCTTCACGTTTCCTACGGAGTAGGCACAATAGTCGGACTGATTCAAATTCCGTTTTGGCGCAGGAAAATCCGTAACAGCCACGCCAAGGAGCATATAGAAAAGGTTAAACGCAAGGTAATTAAACACACGGTGGTCAGAGAAGATGGATAAAGTTGAGTTAACCCCGGAGCTTTTGCGCAAGCTGCAGCTAAAGCAGCTGCCGATGCTCGAGTATTTCAGAGACTTTTGCGAGAAAAACAACCTGACCTTCTACCTTATCGGAGGAGGTCTTATCGGCGCGCTCCGAAGCGGCGGATTTGTGCCGTGGGACGACGACGTTGACGTTATGCTTCTCCGCGAGGACTACGAAAAGCTGCCGAAGCTCTGGCGCGAACAGCACGCTGACGGCAGGTTCAGGCTGCTTAAGACCGACGACGAAATGTTCACCGGCAATATTTTTATCACAATCACCGACACAAACTACACAATGGTAAAGACCAACCAGACAAAGGTTGATATTCCCCACGGACTTGTGCTCGACGTTTTTCCGCTCGACGTTGCCCCCGACGGACGCTTCGCGCGCAAAATGCAGTTTGTCTGGACGATGATATACTCGCTGTTTTTGGCGCAGATTGTGCCCGAAAACAACGGCGGACTTATGGCTTTCGGCAGTAAAGTTCTGCTCGGAATTTTCAGGGGCAAAAAGATCAGAAACAAAATTTGGCGCATGGCTGAAAGGCATATGACAAAGTACAAGCTCAGCGAGAACAAGTGCGTTACCGAGCTTTGCGCGGGACCTAAGTGGATGCGTCCCGAGTACCCCAAGCGAATTTACGAGGGCGTGGATTATGTCACCTTCGAGGGCTTGAAAATGCCGTGTATGAAGGGCTACGACGAGTACCTGACGATGGTTTTCGGCGACTATATGACACCGCCGCCCAAGGAAAAGCAAAAGCCGCACCACGACGTGGCGTATCTCGATTTGAACACGCCCTGCGAGGTGTACGACAGAGAGCATAAAGATGAATTTACAAGTTGACAGCTGGAGCGCGGAATACTACGCGCGGTTTGTGGAGTATTTAAAAGGCTTTGCGGACGAAAAGTACAGGAGATTTCATTCCGCTCTTGTGCCGACTGAGCAAGTCGATACCTTCCTCGGCGTCCGTATGCCGAAGCTCAGGGAATTGGGTAAAGAAATTTCCAAAGGTAATCCGATGGAATATCTGGATATGAAAATCAGCGGATATTACGAGGAGAAAATGCTCCGCGGTATAGTCACCGGGCTGATAAAGCCAAAGAGCTTTGACGATTTTGTAACGCTTGCCGACGGCTATATTCCGTATATCAGCAACTGGGCGTTGTGCGACTGCTTTTGCTCCGGCTTAAAGTATGTCAAAAAATGCCGCGCTGAATTTTTTGCGCACATTAAAAGTGAATATCTTACGAGCGACAATCCGTGGGCGGTCAGAACCGCGCTGGTGTTAATGCTTAATTATTATCTTGATGATGAGTACATCGACGAGGTATTGAGCCTGACGGACAGCGTAACGCTCGATCACTACTACGTAAAAATGGCGCAGGCGTGGCTGATAGCCACCGCCGTAGCAAAGTGCGAGAAAAAAACGCTTGAGTACCTCAAAACCGCGAAAATATCAAATGACGTTTTTAACAAGGCAATTCAAAAGTCGCGCGAGAGCTTTAGAGTGAGCGAGAATACCAAGAAGTATTTGAAAACTCTTAAGAAGTAATTGACAAATAGAAAATTTGTAATATAATAGTATTAGAGGTTGTCTTCGGGGCGGAGTGAAATTCTCCACCGGCGGTGAGCGGAAGTTTTCCGTAAGTCCGCGAACAGGCGTTTTGCCTGCCGAGCCTGTGAGATTCAGGCACCGACGGTTATAGTCCGGATGAAAGAAGATGCAGAGCGGCTCAGCCGCGTATTTTGCACCGTAATACCCGACGTACAATTTGTGCGCCGGGCTTTTTATTTTCCAAGGACAACTTTAATTTATCTTTGGAGGTTTTTTTATGGCAGACACAAAACAATTTTCAACAGGCAAAAAAATTGCCGCAATGGCAATGCTCACGGCACTTGCTTTCGCGGCGGACTTCTTCCTCAGAATCCCGAACATCGCAGGTTTTCTGACCTACGAGCCAAAGGACGTTGTGCTCACAATCGGCGCGTTCATCTTCGGCCCCGTGGCAGGGCTTGTAATGGCACTCTTGGTGTGCTTGCTCGAAATGGTGACCGCAAGCTCAACCGGTGTTATCGGACTTTTGATGAACTTTTTGGCTTCGGCAACCTTCGTAGGCGTTGCCTCGGTAATCTACTACCGCAAAAAAACAATGCTCAGGGCGGTCATCGGTTTGATTGCAGGTTCGCTGTCGATGATAGCGGTAATGTTGCTGTGGAACTACATTATGACGCCGATTTATATGGGCGTTCCGCGCGAGGCGGTGCTCGATATGTTCCTGCCGGTGCTCATTCCGTTCAACGCGATTAAGGCAGGGCTCAACTCCGCGCTTGTGCTGCTGCTTTACAAGGCGGTTGTTACCGCGCTCAGGAAGGCAAAGCTGATTCCGACGCGCGAGAGCAACGACAGCACTAACAAAACCACAAATACAATTATCGTTGTTGTGGTTTCGGCTGTGGCGGTAGCGACAATGCTGCTCGTAATGCTGATTTTTGCGGGCATAATTTAAAGCCGCCGCATAGGACAAACGGCTTGACAAAAGCAAATATAATGCTATAATATAAGTAGAGATAAGGCAAACCGTATAAGCGGTTAGCCCTCAG
>CAMNHG010000182.1 GCA_946539105.1 uncultured Clostridia bacterium
TTAAACCTCATTTTCAAGCAGCGCAATCAAATTTTCCGCCTCAAAACGACTGTCCCTGTCAAACTCCGCGTTAAGAGCCTCGGTGTTGTCGTAGGAGTGCTCAACCTCCTTTGAGTACCTCTGCAAAATCCTCATACGGCTTAGCGGATAGCCCTTTTCGGCAAAAAGAGCGTCCATCTTGCCCGTTACTAAGTACGCGCAGACAATCCGCTTTACCGAGTACATAACGTCGTTTGAGTTGACCGACTCAAGGTAGTAGCGGTAGATGTAGTACAGCGCGAACTTCTCAAAATCTCGCTCAAAATCCGCGCTGATTTTAAGCTCATCCGCACGCACTGCGGTTTTGGTAAGTGCCTGTTTCCAAGTATCGCTCATAATCTCAAAGTCCTTATGCATATCAAAGATAAACTCTGTCCCGCCGTCGGCATTTCCGTCGGCAAGGGGAGAGGGCTCGTTTCCGTCGAGCAGGCTCTGCACCTGAGCGTTAAATTCAAGGCAGTCCGCCAAGCGGTACGCAAACGGCTCGTCCTCGTTTGTCAAAAGCTCTACCGAGCGGTTCCTCGCCTTCAGCAAAAAACTCATATTATCTTCGTCATATTCGCTGCTTTCAAGCTCGTAATCTCCGCCGAAATCCGCGTAAGATGACCTGTCGCTCTTTAGCATAAACCTCGCCGCCTCGGGGCAGGCAAAGGACAGAATATTCTCCCTGAAATCGCCGAAATCAATCTTTACGCGCGGAAAATTCGCGCAGGTGCGGCTGAGGTGCTCCTCGCCCAAGCCTATGTAAATATCGCAGAGCATATCGTCGTTCCAAAACGGACACCTGCCGTCTGAGGACTTAAAAACCCTCTCGCCGTATTCATCGGTGTAGGTAAGGCTGCGGATTTTATCGCCGAGCGGTGAGTTTACCGTGTTGTAAAACTTCTCGGTCTCGCTGTCAACGTCAATATCCCAATCCTTGCAGCAGCTGTCCTCGCAGCGGTTTGCTATGCACTTAAATTCCCTGTAAAAATCGGGGTAAATATCTCTCATATTCTCACTCTTTCAAATACTTTAATGTAATTATAGCATAATAAAAAAATATTTGCCACCTGCACACATAAATATTCGGAAAAATATTGATTTTTACCGTCCGAATTTAGTATAATAAAAGTTAAGACGTAATACATCGGTCTTGAATTTGGAAGTAAAGGAGTTTTTAATATGAAAAAGCTATTACTTATATCAATGTGTGCTGTACTGTGCGTGCTTTTCTGCGCCTGCAAAGGGGAGGAAAGCAGCTCATCCGAAAGCACAGCCGAAACCACAGCGGCGGCAACCGCTCAGACAACAGCAAACAATCAGAGTACAACTGCCGCTCCGACAACGGATGACAACAGCTCGTCCTACGCTTCCGCCAAGGAGGCAGCCGTAGCCGACGCCAAAAAATTCCTTGAAAAGGCAAACTACTCATATCAGGGACTTTACAACGACCTTGTTTATATGGGCTATGCCGACGAGGACGCTAAGTACGGTGTAGACAACTGCGGAGCGGACTGGAACGAGCAGGCGGCAAAGCGCGCAAAGGCACTCGCCTCAACCGGCATTACTAACTACGACAACCTTGTTGAAAAGCTCGAATCCGAGGGCTTTACCCGCGACCAGGCAGAAATTGGCGCGCGGTCTGTATCACAATCCTCAGATTCACAGTCCGGCGACTCAACCGACGCTGCGATAGAAGCCGCCAAAAAGTATATTGAAACCGGAAACTACACCTACACCTCGCTTATAGACAAGCTCCAGCAGGACGGCTATTCAACAGCCGACGCCGAGTACGCCGCAAATAACTGCGGAGCAGACTGGAAGGGTATGGCGGCAAACGAAGCCAAAAAGCTGCTTGACGGCGGTATGACAACAAAGGAAGAGGTTGTCGATCAGCTGATATTTAAGGGCTTTACCTACGAGCAGGCTGTTCACGGAGCAGAGGCAAACGGACTATAATATAATAAGCGCGTAACGGCAGAGCCTTGGGAAAGCTCAAAATTACGCTGTCACCGCGCATTTAAAAGGGGTAATTATTATGGCAGAAATCAAACCGTTTAGGGGTATGAGGTACAACACCTTTCTCGCCGGTAAAATCGGAGAACTGTGCTGTCCGCCTTACGACATCATCAGCGAGGAGGAACGCCTCGGCTACATAGCCCAAAACGAGTACAACGTAATCAGGCTCGAGCTCCCCAAGGAGGGTGAGGACGTCTACAAAACCGCCGGCGATGTGCTCGATATGTGGCGGAACACCGGCGTGCTTGTCCACGAGACCAGGCCTGCTGTGTATATCTACGAGGAGGAGTTCAACGCCTACAACAAGCGTTCAAGCGTTAAGGGAATCATCGTCCGCGTCAAGGTCGAGGAGTTCTCAAAGGGCGTTATCCTGCCGCACGAGTTCACGCTCTCAAAGGCAAAGGCTGACCGTTTTAATCTTATGAAGGCGACAAACTGCAACTTCAGCCAGATTTACGCGCTTTATATGGACGAGGAGCACACCACTCTTAAAACAATCGACAGCCTTTCCGAGCGCGAGCCCGACCAAAAATTTACAGATAACGACCACGTAACCCACAAGCTGTGGATAATCACCGACGAAAAGGTGATCGAAAAGCTCGTTGGTGACTTCGCCGACCGCAAGCTGTACATCGCCGACGGTCACCACCGCTACGAAACCGCGCTAAATTACCGCAACTACTGCCGCGAAAACGGCATTTCAAAGGAGGGCGATCCGCAGGATTACCAGATGATGTACCTTGTGGATATGCAGCACCCGGGGCTGGTTGTTTTCCCGACCCACCGTATGGTTCGCGACCTCGACAGCTTTGACAAAAAAGCGGTGCTCGACGGCTGCGAGGAGTACTTTGAGATCACAAAATTTACCAGCGTGGGCAACATCAATTCCGAGCTTGCAAAGCAATATAAGCAGGGCAAAAAGGCGTTCGGCTTTTACTGCGGCAAGGGCGAGTGGTATCTGCTCGTGCTCAAGGACATCGAGGTTATGGCAAAGGTTCTGCCGGATTTGAGCGAGGCTTCACAGCAGCTCGACGTAAGCGTGCTCCACTCGCTTATCCTCGAAAAAACAATGGGAATCGACAAGGAGAATATGGCGAATCAGATAAACCTGACCTACACCAAGTTCTTTGAAGAGGCGATTATGAAGGTCGATAAGGGCGAGTTTCAGTGCTCGTTTATCCTCAACCCCACCAGGGTTACGGAAATCCGCGACGTTGCCGCCGCAGGCGAAAAAATGCCGCAGAAGTCAACCTACTTCTATCCCAAAATGATTACCGGAATGGTGATGAATGACCTTAACGAGAGTTAAGAGTTTGATTTTAGAGTT